>JAJDEX010000561.1 GCA_029259575.1 Planctomycetota bacterium
GTTCTTCGCGCTTCCCCAGTCCTTGCAGGATCCTGCGCAGATGCAGCCCGAGCACGATCGACACGCCCCATGCGGGATGCAGAACCCACTTGAGCAGCTTGCGTGAGTCGTCGAGGTCCGAGTCCTCCGAGAAGGCATGAGGCAGGAACGCATAGGCCAGAGTGACCAGCGCGACCCAGCCTGCGAGCATCCAACCGGTGCGCGCCACGTCGTCCGGCTGCCAGGGCTGCCCCTTCGGGTTGTGGATCAAGTCGAGGATCGCCTGCCGCGCGTCACCGACGCCGGCCAGAGCCTGGCGATGCAACGAAGATTCCCCGGTGTCCCAATCGACGTCGAACGCCTCCACTTCGTGGCGCTCCGCAGGTGCACCCAGCGTGCCCCAATAGAACGCCTCGTGGTGGTTGGTCTCGGCGAGCTCGCGTGCGCGACGCCGCGGCAGATCCAGCACGAAACGCGCTTTGATGAGCGTTTCCCGACCGTCCTCGGTGATACACACCTGCCCCGGGAGGGACACCGCGCCCTCCAGCTGGGGCAGCAACGTCTCCAAGGCCTTGTCGGACTTCTTGCCCAGAGCGATGGCGACCCAGGTTCGACCGCCGGCCTCTGCGATCCGCGCGTCGAAATCGGCAGCCATCTCCCCGACACGGACGCGGGGTCCGCACTCCAGGAACAGATCGGTCGAGATCTCGCCTTCGGAGTCTTCTGAATCGGCTGCCTGGGACTCGACGACGCCGTCCACCGGAATCGGCGATGCGGGATCCTCGGAGGAGGACTCGGACGAGTGGAGCGGATCGGTCAAGGGTGCGATTTGGTGGGCGTTCCGGGCGGTCTATGCCGAAACGGCGCTGCCATTCAACGGAAAGTCGAGCCCCTGTCCAAGGCAGGGACGCACGGAGAACGAGCCGCTGACTCGACCCCCACGCGCCTCCTCGGCCTGCTGTGCATCTGCTCCCCTGCGCGGCGCGCCTGCGCGCTCCCCCCACACCTGCGAAGGCTGCCCCGTGTCCACGAGCCCCGGATCGAGAACACGTTTCCGGTCCCCTCCCACACGGCGCCCCAGGTGCGGTCTAGAATCTGGTGAACCCCCTATTTGCCCCCACTCATGACCCCTCCCCCCGGCGATCTCGACAACGAGATCCAAGCTGCCCTCGACGGCGTAAACCTGCAGGACCTCGGCACGACCGAGGACGAAGCGACCCCTAGAGGTCGTGGAAAGGACAACCTTTGGCCCGGCGTGGTCCAGGGCGTGACCGGGGACGATGTCATCATCGAACTCGGTCCGCGCATGCAAGGTGTGGTGTCCCTGCGCGAGTTCGAGGAGACGCCCAAGGTGGGCGATCACCACAAGTTCCAGATGCGTGGTCGCGAAGACGAGCTCTACGTCCTGTCGCTCACCGGCGCGCGGGAACTCGCCGCCTGGAACGACCTGGGACCTGGCTCCAGCGTCAAGGCGCGCATCACCGGCCAGAACCAGGGCGGGCTCGAGCTCAAGATCGGCTCCCACAGCGCGTTCATGCCATCCAGCCAGGTCAGCCTCGATCGCGAAGAGGACATCAGCTCCTACATCGGCCAGACCCTCGTCTGCGAAGTGATCGAGATCGATCGCGGCCGCGACCGGGTCGTGCTGTCACGCCGACGCGTGCTCGAAGCCGAGCGCCTCGAAGCGCTGGGCGAAGCCGTCGGCAAGTTCAGCACCGGCATGACCCTGACCGGCAAGGTGTCGCGCATCGAAGCCTTCGGTGCCTTCATCGACATCGGCAACGGCATCGAAGGTCTCTGCCACGTCTCGAACATCTCGCGCAAGCGGGTCGAGGACGTCAACGACGTGCTCAAGAAGGGCCAGGAGGTCCAGGTCCAGATCCTGAACATCCAGGAGGGCGGACGCCGCATCGGCCTCGGCATGAAACAGCTCGAGCCGGATCCCTGGGACGGCGCGGCGACCAAGTTCCCGGCCGACCGTCAGGTCTCGGGCAAGGTCACGCGCTTGATGGACTTCGGCGCGTTCGTCGAGATCGCGGACGGACTTGAAGGACTGCTCCACGTGTCCCAACTGGGTCGCGATCGCGTGAACCGCGCCAGCGACGTGTTGTCGGTCGGCGAGGAGGTCACCGTACGCATCGTCTCGGTCGACCCCAGCGCCGAACGCATCAGCCTGTCGCGCCTCGACTCCCGCGGTGCCGTGCTCGGTTCGGAAGAAGCCGTCGACAGCGACGTCATCGACCAGGCCTTGTCGAAGCCCGACTCGAAGGGACTCTCGACGAACCTCGGCGATCTCTTCAAGAAGGCGATGAAGAAGAACGACTGAACCGCGTCGTTCCCAGTCGGGCGTCCTCGACACCTTCGTGATCCAAACTGCGGGCTCCTGCGAAGGGGCCCGCTCGCGTTGGACCGGACCTCTAGGCGGCTTCCGCTTGCAGGCAGTGCAGCTGCGGGAGGACCATCACCCAAACCTGAGCGTCGTACTCCGACAGCTGAGCCTTGCAGCGCCCGACCAGGAACGTCGCATCGTCCGTGAAGTCCAGGCGCGGTCGCACGTCGGCACGCACGCCCTGGCAGCCTTGGTGTTGCACCTGCACCAGTACGTGACCCAGGTCGCGCAGGGCGGACTCGGCCGCCCCCGCGAAGAACGTTCCCAGCTCCATCACGGCTTCCTTGGCGGCCGGCGCCAGCTCGTCGCTCTTGCGCGCCTCGTCGAGCCGTGTCGGCGGCTGCATCATCAACCCACCGGCCAGGACCTGGGCGTCGCTGAGCGGCATCAGCAGGCAGCCTTGGCTCGTCCGACCCTCCTCTTGGAAGGTGAGTCGGAAGCTGATGTGGACGACGCTCTCACCGGAGGGACGGTCCTCCTCGGTCGTGACTTCGACCCCGGACAGTTCCATCGGCACGTCGGCGACGATCGCGACGTCCGAGGCGATCCGGTTCAGGATCTCCCCCATGCCTTGGACCTTCAGATCCTGAGTGCTGGGGGTCACGAGGGACACCTCTGGAGGAGGTGGAGGACACGTTGGGGGGACGAGATCATGGCTTACTGGACCTATTCGGTCCCGAACTCGGCCAGCCCTGACCCCATTGTCCATTTCGTAACCATGGTTTCCCCTATGGGAATCCGACCGATCAGTAGCTCTCGTCGTCGGTGGGGAATTCCTTCCCACGCACATCTCCGACATATCTTGCGAAGGCAGCCTTCATCTCTTCGGCCAGGTGGGCGTAGCGCCTCACGAAGCGAGGATGGAAGCGCGTGTAGAGACCCAGCATGTCGTGGGACACGAGGATCTGGCCGTCGCACCCGGGACCGGCACCGATGCCGATGATCGGGATGGACACGGACTCGGCCACCTCGGCAGCTAGCTGTTGGGGCACCTTCTCGAGAACGATCCCGAAGACACCGGAGTCCTCGAGGCGTTTGGCGTCGCGGCGCAACTCGTCCGCTTCGATGGGATCGGTGGCGCGCACCTGGTACGTGCCGAAACGGTGGATCGATTGGGGCGTCAGGCCCAGGTGCCCCATCACCGGGATGCCGACGTCCACGATGCGGCGCACGCTCTCGCAGATGACCTTGCCGCCTTCGAGCTTCACGGCCTCCACGCCGGCCTCCTTGACCATGCGGCCCGCGTTGCGCAGGGCTTCGTCAGAATTGACCTGGTAGCTCATGAAGGGCAGGTCGCCGACGACCAGCGCGCGCTCGACCCCACGTCGCACGAGCTGCGCGTGATAGATCATGTTCTCGAGCGATACGGTGACCGTCGTGTCGAGTCCCTGCATCACGGTGGCGACCGAGTCCCCTACC
>JAJDEX010000562.1 GCA_029259575.1 Planctomycetota bacterium
CCGATTCCGAGTTCGGAGAGTATTTCTCGGCTGTGCTCGCCAACCCAGGGTCCGGCCCGAAGAGGCTCCTGCTTCCCTTCGATACGAATGGCCCGATCGGCCGAAGCGAGGTCGCCGAAGAAAGGGTGGGAGTAATGCCATGTACAGCCTCGGTCGACAAAAAAGGGATCGTCTGTCCTGATCGGAAAAGGCAGCCCAACCAGAACAACAGCGAGGCGCTTGGTCGAGGACTCCTGGACGAGCTTGGACGTCAGCCCCCCCAATTCTTTTTCAAGCAGATTGGCGAATGCGCCGCGACTGGTGGTATCCGACGAAACACGATCAGCCGGCAATCCGAGGATCTCCAAACATTCGGCCCCGTCGACCTCGGGTGCAGCATGCAGGTAGATCCAGCCGTCTGAACAAGCATAGAGTCGATGTAGGGCGTCGCGGCCTCGTGGGTCCGTCGATGGATCCGGAAGATGGAACTCCCGACTGGCCACATATTCTCCAACCAGATGGAGTGCAAGAGCGGATTGCGTAATCCGCGAGGCTGAACCGCCTCCGCCTCGCGCGCGGCGCCGCAACTCGACCAGGACCGCCATCAACCCCAAGAATCCTGCCCCAAAATCGTTCATCGAGATCAAGAAGAAGACCGGAGAGCCGGCTCGCTCACCCTGCAAATTCATCTGGCCACTCAATGCCTGGATGAGCGGGTCGAACGACGGTCGATCTGCGAAGGGAAGATGCTCGCCGTACCCATCGAATGAACAGCTGACAATCTCGGGATTACAGTCCGACAAGGATTCCGGATCGAGCCCAAGACGCGCCAGTGCGTCGGGACGAAATCCTGTCAACGCGATATCAGCCTTAGAAAGAAGAGCCCGCGTCGCCATCTTGCCTGGCTCGCTATGCAGATCGATCGCGAGTCCACGCTTGCCACGGTTGATGCCAACACAAGACAGCCCGCTCGAGCGCAGGCCTTCTCCGGCCGGGGTCTCAAGCTTGATAACTTCAGCTCCGAGGTCGCTCAACAGAGTCCCGCAGATCGGCCCAGCAAGATAGGTCGTGAAATCAAGGACGCGGAGACCGGCTAGCGGGGCACTCGTCCTCTCGTCTTCGGATTGCGCGGATGTCATTTGCCCGTGTGGAAGCCACGCCAGGTCTTGCAACGTACCGCCCGAGCCCAACGACGGAGCAGCCGTGCTCGTGGTCTGGCGGAACCCCCCGACGTCACCGGGGAAGCGAACCGCTCGACCGTCGCCCGCCGGAACGAGGATTTCGTTATCAGCGACGACATCCCCTTGAAGAAACTGATCGAGACTCTGCACCGGTTGCGCAGGAACATCGAATTCCTCAAAGAGCGCCAGGCATTCCGCCACGGTCAACTCTGCGATCCGAGGCTCGAGCAACTCCGCCTGTGCTGGCTGATGCTCACCGGGCACGGCCCAAGGCGCTCTTTCGAAACGCGGGTCCGTGATCAGTTCAGGTAGATCCAACGCAAGACAGAATCGGTTATAGAAATCTGGACTCGTGCATGCGACGCAGACCCAGCCATCGCGGGTCTTGAAGCATCGATACGCCTGGTTCTGCCCGAGTGGGGACCGCCAACGCATGGAGAGACCACCGCCTCCTGGACCCTTCGACGATGTTCCCACCATGCCGACCAGCAGGGTCGAAACCGCGAGCTGGGAAACCTCGATCCGCGCGGATTGTCCGTTGCGTTCACGCGCCAGCAATCCAGCGACACATCCCCCTGCCGCGAGCATGCCTGAGAAGAGGGCAAGAGCGGGGAAGACATAACGCGTAGGGCCATCCTCGTTACCCGACTGCACCCACAACAGGCCAGTGGCCGCAGCGACTACGTCGTCATCGACCGGATATTCCCGTCCTGCCTTGTTTCCGAGTTGCGGCAAGGTGACGAGCGAAGCACTGCCGCCTTCAACGAGTTCCTTCGGATCTATACCCGCATCCTCAAGAGCACGCAGCCAGTCTTCATCGATCAGGACGATGTCTGAACCGCGGCCAGCGCTCGCCAACAACCTTCGGTCCTCGGCTGATTCGAGATCGCAGACAATCGAGACCTTACCTCGATTGAACGCGGCAAAGGCTGCCTGCCCCCGAGCCTTGTCTCCGACGGAAGTCTCGATCTTGACGACCAATGCGCCAAGGTCGGCCAGATATGCGGCAGCGCTGGGGCCCGCCACACCTTCGCATAACTCAAGAACACGAACATCGGCGAGAGGGGGCGGCGCAGAGCCAGTCTCACTAGTTGACATCAGAGCTTCCTCATGTGGAACTGCTTTCAATCAAATATGATGACGCTTCGAGCGGCTTTTCCGGCCCGCATCTTGTCGAATGCCTCGTTGATCTCCGCCAATGGGAAGCGGTCGGAAATCATTTCGTCCAACTTCAGCTGACCCGAGAGATACATGTCGACATAACGCGGCATGTCCACTCGAAAGCTATTCGATCCCATCAGAGAGGCGACGAGCCGCTTCTCCGACATCAAGAATGCAAGTCCCGGAATTTCGATATTGGCCGTCATCGGCATCACACCCACAAGAATGGCCATTCCGCCCTTCTTGATCATTCCGACGACCTGTCCGGCGGTCGCTGCCAGCCCGATACACTCGAACGCGTAGTCGGCGCCGCCTCCTGTGATCTCCAGAACTTCGGCCACTGCGTCAGCCGAGGACCCATCGATTCCATCGGTCGCACCCAGAGCCTTGGCCAGCTCCAGCTTCCAATGCTCCGTATCGACGGCGATGATTCGTGACGCACCCGCGATCCGACAGCCTTGAATCGCAGACAGCCCGACGCCGCCACATCCGATCACAACACAGGTCGAGCCGGGAGTCACTTTCGCGGTATTCAGAGCCGCACCGACCCCCGTCGTTACGCCACATCCTATCAGCGCAGCTCGGTCGAGCGGCACGTCTTCGCGAACCTTCACGAGTGCGTTTTCATGCACCAGCATCTGCTCGGCGAAAGCCGATAGATGCGCAAACTGAGCAATCTCCGTGCCGTCTTTGGACAATCTGGGCGGCTCACCTGCGGCGCGCTTCGTCGCCTCACCGCCGCACAAGTTAGGCCGACCCGTCGCGCAGAACTCACAATTCCCACAGAAGGCCGACAAACATCCGATCACCGGGTCGCCCTTCTTGAAGGCGATGACTTCGGATCCGACCGCTTCGACTATGCCAGCGGGCTCATGCCCAAGAATCACAGGCGGCGCGAGCGGGAGGCCACCGTCGATCACGTGCAAATCGCTATGGCAAACACCTGTCGCCTTCATCTGGACGATCACTTCCCTCGGTCCGGGCGTCGAAATCTCAACTTCTTCGATCTCGAGAGGTGCCTTGAATTCACGCATTACGGCCGCTTTCATTTCGGTTCTCCTTTGCCTGGCCCGCGCGTCAAGAGTCTCGGGAAAGAGATTCCGCTTCGAGTGAAGGCGATGATGGGGCATTTCCGATCGGTTGCTTTCGTGTATTATAGGGTATCGACAGTCCGATGCCGGGTGCACCCGTGGAATGGCGGCCGGCGTCCCAACTAGAACCCAATCGCACCGCTTCTCCGGAGGATCAATGAGCGCTTCTTCTCAGGCTCCGACCCCAGCCAAATGGCTGGATAGCTTCAATCCCGAGGTCGCCAAAGGCTTTCTCAGCACCAATGACAAGATGACGGGGCTGCCCGGCTTCCTCGGCGTCCAATTCGTCGATTTCTCGCCCGGTCGAGTACTCGCTGAAATGGAAGTCAGGGAACAGCTACTCACGCCCTTTGGGAATATGCACGGCGGCGTTCTCTCCGCGCTTTGCGATCACGTCCTCGGCTGTGTCTGTTATCCACATATGAAGCCCGGACAATGGGCGGCCACGATGGAGTTCAAACTCAATCTGCTCGCGCCCGT
>JAJDEX010000563.1 GCA_029259575.1 Planctomycetota bacterium
TTCTTCGACGTGCAGCCGATGGCCGACCGAGCTCTGTTCCGACGCGCGATCGGTTGGATCGACGGGCGCCTGCTGGGCCCCGGCGCCAAGACGAATCTCGAGACGCCGGACCAGGAGATCATGCCCGTGGATCAGGCGTACCGCGACCTGCTGCACGAGCTCGGCCAGGCTGGTCAGGCGGGGCTCATGTCCTTCCCCACCCGGATCCTGCTGGAGCGCGACGGGAAGACCATCTTGATTCGGAACGACACCCTCAAGTCGACCCGCACGGAAGTTCTCGGCAGTTCGGACTGGTAGGCTCTGGTCATGGCACGGAACACGACGATCTGCGTGGTCGAGGACGACCCCGCCATCCGGCGCGGGCTGGTCGACAGCCTGTCCTTCGCCGGATATCGCGTGCTGGAGTGCGCCGACGGAGAGAGTGCGCGCCGCACGCTCCTGATCGCGGACCTGGATCTCGTGCTGCTCGATGTCGTCCTGCCCGGCCTGGACGGCATCGAGTTCCTGCCGGAGCTGCGTCGAGCGCGACCGCGGCTGCCGGTCATCCTGGTGACGGCGCGCGGCTCCGAGGAGGACCGCGTGCGTGGCCTGAAGAACGGAGCGGACGACTACGTGGTCAAGCCCTTCAGCTCCACGGAACTGCTGGCACGCGTCGAGGCGGTCCTGCGCCGTTCCGCCGAACGCCCCCAGGACGTGGCGGGCGTGCGGGCCGGCGGACTCGAGGTGCAGCTCGAACGACGCGAGGTTCACGCAGGCTCCGAAGTGCGGCAACTCACGGAACGCGAAGCCGAGTTGCTGACCTATCTGGCACGCTCCCCCAACCGGGCCGTCAGCCGCGACGAGCTGCTGCGCCATGTCTGGCGGGTCGATCCGCGCGGCCTGGACACGCGCACGGTCGACATGGCCGTCGTGCGACTGCGTGAGAAGTTGCTGCACGACGGTGTGGCGGTCGAGGTCGTCGTGACGGTGCGGGGCACGGGCTACATGCTGGCCGAGAAGGTCGAGGTGGTTCTCGCATGAGGCCGCAACGCAGTCGCTTCCTGCTGGTCTCTGCCGCGGTCCTGCTCGCCCTGGCTGGTACGGGTGTGGCGACCTTCGCGCTCGTCGCCCGGGACCGCAGTCAACAGGTGTCCGATGCCGAGAACGAGTTCCAGGACGACCTGGACCGTGCGCTGTGGCGGATGGAGACCCGCCTCGCCGCCATCCTGGCCCGCGCGTTGAGTCAGACGCCCCGCTACGAGCAGATCGAGCCGCAAACAGCAGCAGCCGGCCAGTTCCAGAACGACCTGGGCACGACGCAAAGCTTGTCCGCGTCTCTGCTGGGACCGTTCCAGGCGGGCGTCGAGCCGTCCACCGATCAGGATGGTGCCGAAGCCGCCCAGAACCAGACGGTGTCGAACTGGGCCGTGAACCTGGACAACGGCTACAACGAGCCGGGGGAGCTCACCCCCGTCGAAGTCCAGGAAGCACTGCTGAACGGGTTCCAGGAGTACGACCCGAACGTGATCGTCGATCTGATCGAAGACAACAATCGCGGCAAGAGCCTGAACAGCAGGAGCGGCAGCGACAACAAGTTCAAGGGCAAGGGACGCAGCCAGGCCGAGTACGGGCGTCGCGCCCAGATCGTCTTGGAGAACAACCCACTCCAGCAGGAGCGAGCGAGCGAAGTGGACCAGGCACCGGCACCGGTTCCGGTCTGGCACCAGGAGGACGGCCGAACGACGCTGTTCCTGGGCCGGGCCACCGAATATGGAGTCGAGGTCTTTCAGCTGGACTGGACCAAGCTGGAACCCGAGCTTCTCGGGCAAGCCTATGACCTGTTCCCTGAGGGCCGCCTGATCCCCACGTCGCCCGTGCCTGTGGATCCGGACCAGACGGGCGCGTTGCTGGCCGGCATCCCGGCTCGCTATCAGGTCGAGCGCCCCGTCGTCGAGCCGCGACTGTCACGCGGCACGCGGACGACGCTGGTGGCCATGTGGGCCCTTGGGCTGCTGTCGCTCAGCGGGCTGGTCCTCGGGCTACGTTCCGCCGTCGCTTACGGCGAGAAGCACCGACGCTTCACGTCCGCCGTCACCCACGAGTTGCGGACTCCGTTGACCACCTTCCAGATGTACAGCGAGATGCTGTCCCTCGGCATGGTTCCCGAGGAGCGTCGCGCGGAGTACCTGTCCACCTTGGAGGTCGAATCGAAGCGCTTGGCCGGTCTGGTCGAGAACGCGCTCGCCTATGCGCGCCTCGAGGAAGGTCGTCGTCCGGCGGGTATCGAGGCCATCTCCATCTCTGGGTTGCTCGAACGTTGCGTCCCGACCCTCGAACGCACATGCGATGCGGCTGGCTGGAACCTGGACGTGCACGCCCCCCCGCAAGGTCGTTCACTGGACAAGGGGCGCATCGTGCGCACCGATCCTGACGCGGTCTTGCAGGTCCTGACGAACCTCGTCGACAACGCCTGCAAGTACGGGCGGTCCGCAACGGGCGAACCGTTGCGCCTGGAGGTGCAGGCGTCTCCCGATGCGCTCACGTTGACGCTCGCCGATCAAGGCGCGGGTGTGCCGTCCGCGATGCGCAGGCATGTCTTCCGGCCGTTCGACCGAGCGGGACGGGATGAGAGCGATGCGGCGCCCGGGGTCGGCCTCGGCCTGGCCCTAGCGCGCGACCTGGCTCGGGCGTTGGGTGGCGACCTGTTGCTCGAGCCGACCCCTGTGGGCGCGCGGTTCAGTCTGTCGCTGCCGTTCTGACTCGCGCTGGCGAGCGACCGGTCACCAGGGAAGGGCGAGCACCACGCGACCCAGGACCGCGTCGTGGGAGAGCCAGCCCTGGGACTCCGAGGAGTAGCCCTCGGGATGATCGACCCGGACCCAGACCCCTTGCTCGGGATCGATCCTTTCGATGAGCACGAGGTGCAGCCCTTGGTCGGACCCGCGCACCACGACCGCGTTGCCCTCGGCCAGGTCGTCGAACCGCAGATCGACCAGCAGACGATCCCCGTGCCCGTAACGAAAGATGGGGCTGACCCCTTCTTCGAGTTGGATCGTGTCGAACCGCAGGAACAGGTACATGCCCCCCACCAAGGCGGTCATCCAGGTCGCGCGGCGCATCCAGACGATGATCTGGTTTCGATTCATGCAGATTCGTCCCAGGCAGTTCGATAAGCGTGCGCGGACCCGGCCGGATCGGGATCCCCCAAGATGCCACGCAGGACGGCCACACCTTGCGCGCCCGCCGTACGAACGCCGCGTGCGTGCTCGGGGTTCAATCCACCCAGAGCCCAGGTCGGGAGCGGGTGCGCCGCACAGGCCGCGCCCAGGCCCTCGAACCCAACGGGCTCGAGCACGCCCGCTTTGGAGGGCGTCGCATGGATCGGACCGAACGTGCGGTAGTCCGCATCCACCAGATGGTCCGGCCCGTCGTTCGCGTGGTCGGACACGCCGAGGGTGACGTCCGCGCCCACCACGCGTCGAGCTTCGGTGGCTGCCAAGGAGCGAAACCCGAGATGCAGGGCATCGGCATGCGACCCGAAAGCGAGATGCGCCCGGTCGTGGATCCCGAACCAACCCTCCTTCATCACGTCCCGCAATCGTTCGGCCAGTTGCAGGAAGGCGAGATCATCGAGCAGAGGTTCGCGGAGCAGCAGTCCCTGCAGCCCGCCTTGGACCGCGCATGCGACGCGCGAGACGAGCTCGGCTCCCATGGCAGCCGTGCAGGTCCCCGGCGTCAGGGCCACGAGAGCGGGCGGCAGACGACGGGTCACTCGAGTTCCACGAGGTAGTCGAGATCCCGAAGCAGCGAGCGCATACGCGCGGGGCTTCCGCCGCCCTTGAGTTGCGCACTGGACTCGTCGAGGGCGCGCTTCAAGTAGGGCTTCACGCCAGGATCGACCAGGAACTTCTGCAGGACCGCGGGCACGCTGGATCGCACGCACAAGTCTTCGTTGAGGAAGAGCAGGCCGGCTTGCGCGGCCCAATCGCGAATGGAATAGAGCACGTTCCCGGGAACCGGCGTACGCGCGTGATCCTCCAGGGTGGAGCACATGCGGCTCAGGCTCATGCCTTCCGTCAGTCCCCGATGGATGGAGTGCTCGTTGATCCGGAAGTGCTTGAGGTGACCGATCTTCTCGCGGTCGCAGAAGCGATCCAGGTCGTGCGTCAACTCGGCATCGTTGCCGGTCGGGAACAACACGACTTCGAAATCGGGCGTCGCCACCAGCGACCCCATGCCCGTGGCCGGTTCGTCGTCGGCCACCAGGCCCAGCATCTTGGCGCCGACACGGGTCACACGCATGGCGACCGGGCGTTGGGACGCGTCGTAGCCGAGGTCCACCAGGCCCAGCAGGTACAGGCGCTTGCGCACCCACGAGACCAGGTTCCAGGCCATACGCTGCAGGTCCTCGGCGCCAGCGGGCGCGTGACCTCCGACGGACTGGGATGCGAACCACTCGTCCACCGCGAACTCGTCGAGGTTGCAGAGGTACTGGTTCCGCGCCAAGAACGGCAGGTACATGATGTCGTACCAGGTCTCCGGTTCGATGCGCTTGACGAGCCGCAGGAACAATCGCCGCATGCGCACCTGGTGGTGGTACTCCCCGCCCAGATCGCCTTCTTCGACCACGTACTCGAGCAGGGCTTGCAACTTGTGATCCAGGTTCTGGGGCTCCCAATCACGACCCTCGTTGGTCAGCGCGAACGTGCGCTCGCCGGTCGATTCGATCAGCGTCTGGGCGCGCGAGAACCGATAGATGAAGCCCAGAACTTCGCTGCGCTCGAGCTCGCGGCCGGGGTTCGGGATGAGGTCCTGCAGGATCCTCTTCTCGGTGGTCTTGAAGATCTCGCCGCGCACGGTGAAGCGCACGTTGTGATCGATGATGAACGACAGGAAGCGCGAGATGTTGGACACGAGGTCCACGCCGAGCGTCGCTTCGTCGTGCGGACGATCGGGGTCGCCGGGAACGGCGACGCGCTTGAGCCAGGCGAGCGCCACTTCGTTGAAGACGATGAGCGTCTCGTCGTTGTGATTGATGCCATACTGGCCGAGTTCGAGCCGTTCGACGGTTCCGACGAGGGACTCCTCGAGGATCTTGCCCCAGCGCCGACCGTTCCAGTGCGGAAGCTCGGTCTCCATGCGGTCGAAGAACCCGCGCGGCAGGATGCCGCCGAACTCGAGCACGATCTGCTCGATCAACGCGCGAAGTCCATCGGGCAGTCGCTCGATGCGGGCCACGCAGGCGGGCTCGCCCGAGTACGTCTTGTACATCGCGCGCACACGACTGGGCGGGGTGCGCTTGGCGCGTGCGGGATCGTCGTAGATGCGATCCAGGTGACCGCGCAAGGTGAAGGCGTCGAAGATGCCGCGCCGGGCGGCTCTGCGTTGGCGCAGTACGCTGTCCCCCAGGTCGCTGGGGATGACGAACGTCCGCGAGCCGTGCACGTTCTTGCTCTCGGCGACCAGGGCGCGGCGGCCCAGCACGGCGAGCCCGGCTTCCAGGTCGTACGTGGAGAGGTACGCGATGGAGCGGGACACGGCGAGCTCGTCGAACGTCGCGGTGTAGCGCGTCGCACCCAGAAGCACGTCGTAGATACCACCCATGCGACGACCGAGATCCGCGATGCGGGACCCGACGACTTCGGGATCCCCCATCCACTCCAGAACGTCGGCGCGCAGCTGCTTCTGGGTCGACGGTTCGGAAGCCTTGGGATTGCCGTTCCAGAAGCGGTAGAGCTCCGGGAGATCGGCCTTGCCCAGTGCTTGCACCGCGGATTGCACCGTGGGACGCACGGGTTCGCTCCCACGACGGGACCGGGCCGATGTGCTCACTTCGCGTTTCGCTTTGGACGAGGCCCCGGTCTTCTTCCGAGCGGGTCCCCCCTTTCGTCCGTTCGATTCAGTCAACGGTCACTCCAGATAGCTTCGAGTCGAGGGCCGATGCCTCGATGATGTCGTACGTGTATCCCTGTTCGGTCAAGAAGAGCTGGCGCTTCTCGGCGAACTCCTGATCGCGCGTTCCGGCGGTGACGACCGAATAGAACACGGCCGCCGAACCGTCCGATTTGGGTCGCAGGATCCGCCCGAGTCGCTGGGCCTCCTCCTGCCTGGAACCGAACGTCCCGGACACCTGGATCGCCACGTTGGCGTCCGGCAGGTCGATGGCGAAGTTGCCGACCTTGGAGACGATCAACAGTCGTTCCTCGCCGGACTTGAACGCTTCGTACAAGCGCTCGCGATCGGCGTTGGGCGTCTTGCCGGTGATCAGCGGGGCTCGCAAGGCGCGGCTGAGCGCATCCAGTTGATCCAGGTACTGGCCGATCACCAGGATCCGTCCTTCGGTGTGGCGTTGAATCAGCTTGGCGGTCACGTCGACCTTCGCGTGGTTCTCGGACGCGACGCGGAACTTGGAGCGCGCGCCGGCGGACGCGTAGATCGTGCGCAGGTTGCCGTCGAGCGGGACGCGCACCTCGACACAGGACGCCGCAGCGATGAAGCCCTGACGCTCGAGCACCTTCCACGGAACGTCGTAACGCTTGGGACCGATCAGGCAGAACACTTCGTCCTCCTTGTTGTCCTCGCGCACGAGGGTCGCCGTCAGGCCGAGTCGACGGCGCGCCTGCAGGTCGGCGGTGACCCGGAAGATGGGAGCCGGCAGGAGGTGCACCTCGTCGTAGATCACGAGTCCCCAGTTCTCGCTGGAGAACAGTCCGAAGTGCAGGAAGTCGTCGGTCTTGCTCTTGCGCCACGTGAGCATCTGATAGGTGGTGATCGTGACCGGCTTCACGACCTTGGTCTCGCCGGTGTACTCCCCCACCTCGTCCTCGGTCAGCCACGTCTTGTCGAGCAGTTCCTCTTTCCACTGCCGCACGGCGATGGTGTTGGT
>JAJDEX010000564.1 GCA_029259575.1 Planctomycetota bacterium
AACGACGTCCCCACCTTCCGCGTCGACAACTTCCCCTATGGCGGCACCAAGGACTCCGGCTTCGGCCGCGAAGGCATCCGCTTCGCGATGGACGAGATGTCGGAGCCGAAGGTTCTGGTGATGCGCGGGATGCCGAGGCCCTCGAACTGAGGATCGAGTCGGCGCGCCCACTGCAGTCCGAGCAGCGTCCTCGGCCCCAAGGACATGGGATCTCACCGGTCGGTTGCGCAGCGGCGGCCCGTGATGTCCCATGAGCCCCATGAGCGCCACCGATCCCAAGGTCGAGGCCTTCGTCCGCCGCGCCAAGACCTGGCAGGGCGAGATCCGGAAGCTGCGCTCGATCCTCCTGGACTGCGGGCTCGACGAGGCCCTCAAATGGAGCAAGCCCTGCTTCATGATCGAGGCCAAGAACGTGGCCCTCATCCAGCCCTTCCGGAACCACTGCGCGCTCCTGTTCCTCAAGGGCATCCTGCTCGAGGACACGCACGGCGCGCTGCGCAGCCAGGGCGAGAACTCGCGATCCGCGCTGCGACTGGAGTTCACCCGCCAGGCGGACATCAAGAAGACCGTGGTGAAGTCCTACGTGAAGCAGGCCATCGCCGTCGAGAGGGCAGGACTCCAGGTCGAATTCAAGGCGAAGCGCGCGTTGGTGCTACCGGAGGAGTTGAAGCTGGTCCTGGAGAAGGACCGCAAGCTCGCGCAGGCCTTCCAGGCCTTGACCCCGGGGCGCCAACGTGGGTACGTGCTGCACTTCACGGACGCGAAGCAGTCGAAGACTCGCGTTGCACGCATCGAAGCGTGCGCACCCAAGATCCTGGCCGGCAAGGGCCGGAACGACCGCTAGAGTCCTCCCATCGCGTCCGCCCGGACGAGCTCACGCGCAACCTTGACGGAAGTGGGCTCGTCAGCTCGAACCAGGTCGCAAGACTTTCTCGAAGCAGCCCAGGGCCTCGGCAGCATCTTGGCTCGCATCTTGGCGCGCTCGCTCCAAACGCTCCCGGTCTTCACCGTCCTGGACGCAGGGCAGGTTCCCGCGGGCGTTCTCGAGCGAGATGGCGATGCCCGCGGACAGGAGTTCGGCAGCGGCGTTGCAGTCGGCGGTGAGGGCTCGCTTCACGTGCTCCCGGAACGGCGCGAATGCGACCAGCGCTTCGGTCGCCACGAGGACAAGATCGAGAGGACTCTCCGTGGCCTGCACCCATGCGGCCCGCGCATCTTCACCGCGACGCTTCGCGGCCAGCACGGCGTCGAAGGCATCGCAATCCGCTTGAACCGCGCCCAGGGCTCGCAGCGAGAGCACCTCCAGGACGGCCTCGGTCCGTTTCCACTCCGGAGCCTCCTGCCCAGCCTGCGTGATGCGCCCCACCTTGAGGAACAAGCCGACTCCGCAGGCCACCGCCGCTGCCGCCGCCGCTCCCCCCGCCGGAGTCGGGTTCTTACCGCTGAGGGAATGGACGAATTCCCCCAGCATGTGGCCCATGCCGCGTTCAGCCATCAGAGTTGAACCCCTTGCGATCCGAGTCCGCGTCGCATCCGCCGCCAGTTCGGGGAGCGTCGTCGAAGCTGGCCGAGCGGAGCGAGTCGGCCGCCGGTCGTCGTCATGGTGGCATCGAAGCAACCAAGCTCCTGGGCCGGCTCGTGCCGTGTATGAGGGTCGTTCATCGTGAGGAGGAGGCGGTTTCGCCAGTGCATCGGTCGCTCGGATTGTAGGCCCAGGGATCGCCCTCATCCTTATCGATGCCCAGAACGATGGACCTATCCCGCGGACCACCGGCCGGACGGAGCCTTCGTCGCGCTCCGCCAGCCGGCACCGGAACCCTCGATGCCGTGGAGCGGAACGTGACTCGCTAAGCTGTTCCCCATGGAACCCCGCGTGTTGATGGCCGATCCGAAATATTTCGACGTCGAGTACGTGATCAACCCGCACATGGCGGGCCACGTGGGCGGCGTGGATCGGGACCTGGCGCGGGATCAATGGAGCCAGGTCAAGGCGACCTACGAGGACCTCGGGTTCCCGGTCGCGGTGATCGACCCGGTTCCGGGCCTGCCGGACCTCGTCTTCACGGCGAACCAGTCCTTCCCGGGACGGCTCCCGGACGGTCGCGCGGCCGCGGTGCGCTCGCACATGCATGCGCCGCAGCGACGCCCCGAGGTCGACGTCGTCTTCGAGTGGCACGCCGCGCGGGGCACGTCGATCTTCGACCTCGCTGACGAACCGCTCGCGTTCGAAGGCATGGGCGACGCCATGTGGGTCCCGGGGCGCAGGCAGATCCTCGGAGGCCACGGGTTCCGCTCCGAACCGGGTGCGCTGACCGCACTCGCGCAACGCTTCGAGGCCGACCTGATCGCCGTGCGTCTGATCGACGCGCGCTGGTACCACCTGGATACCTGTCTGCAATTGCTGGACGCCGAGCGAGCGCTGATCGTCCGCGAAGCCTTCGACGCACCATCGCTCGAACTCTTGGAACGCACCTTCCCGACCTTGGTCGACGTCCCGCTGGACGAGGCCCTGCGCCTGGCCTGCAACGGTCATTCCCCGGACGGCCGACACTTCATCGTGCAGTCGGGCTGCCCCGTCACCGCGGATCGCGTCCGCGACCTGGGCCTCGACGTGATCGAGGTCGACACGTCCGAGTTCCTGAAGTCGGGTGGCAGCGTCTTCTGCATGAAGCTGATGCTGCCCTGAATTGCGCGCAGCCGCCGCTCCGGGCGTTCGTATCGGCGTTCGTCCCGGCCAGGAGAT
>JAJDEX010000565.1 GCA_029259575.1 Planctomycetota bacterium
GCCGGGTGGCCGTCGGCCCTATCGGGAGGAAGGTGACTGACGCGGTACTCCCGGTTCGAGCGGAGGTCACCCAGCGATCAGGTCGCGTTCGCAGCGTCGCGTTCGCGATGCCAGCGCTCGACGTGTACGGCCAAGAGGGCGACGTCCGGAGGGCGAACGCCTTCGATGCGTGACGCGGCGCCGAGCGTTCGCGGACGCAGGTTCGTCAGCTTCTCGCGCGCTTCCGTACCGAGTCCGGTCAGCACCGCGTAGTCGAGCGCATCCGGCAGCAAGGTCGATTCCTGTTCGCGCATGCGCAGGACCGTCTCCTCCTGGCGAGCGACGTAGCCGGCGTACTTGATCTCGATCTCGACCGACTCCGCAACCTCGCGATCGAGTTCCAGGGCCGCGACCTCGGGATACTTCACAGCGAGGTTCGCGAGGGATTCCTCGGGACGCTTCAGGACGTCCGCCAGGGTCTTCGACGGTTCGACGAAACGCGCCGACAGGGTGCTCACGGCATGCGCGATGGTGGCCGCCTTGCGCTCGACGGCGGCGAGCACGTCCTGGCCGACCAAACCGATCTCGGCGGCACGCGGCACGAGACGCCGGTCGGCGTTGTCGTTGCGCAACAGCAAGCGGTACTCCGCACGGCTGGTGAACATGCGGTACGGCTCGGTGGGATGCGTGACGATCAGGTCGTCGACCATCACCCCGATGTAGGCCTCGTGGCGCGCGACCACGAACGGCTCGCGATCCTGCAGCCAGAGCGCGGCGTTCGCGCCCGCCAGCAATCCTTGGCCGGCGGCCTCTTCGTAACCCGACGTGCCGTTGATCTGGCCGGCCAAGAAAAGCCCGGGCACATGACGCACGGCCAACGTCTCGGCGAGCTGGCTGGGCAGGACGAAGTCGTACTCGACCGCGTAGCCGTAGCGCACGAACTCGGCGCGCTCGAGGCCGACGATCGTGCGGACGAACTGCTCCTGGATCTCGGCCGGCAGGCTGGTCGAGACGCCGTTCACGTAAACGACGTCTGTTTCGAGGCCCTCGGGCTCGACGAAGATCTGATGCCGATCGCGGTCCGCGAAGCGCATGACCTTGTCCTCGACCGCCGGGCAGTAGCGCGGCCCGACGCCGGAGATGCGACCCGAGTACATCGCCGAACGACCGATGTTGTCTGCGATGATCTTGTGCGTCGACGCGTTGGTCCACGTCACGTGACACGGCACCTGCGGCAAGCGCGGGAACGGCGCGGTCGTGGCGTAGCTGAAGGGACGCGGATCGGCGTCGCCCTCCTGGATCTCCATGCGGTCCCAGTCGAACGAAGCGGCGCGCATGCGTGGAGGCGTACCGGTCTTGAGGCGACCGAGCTTCAACTGCAACCGCGCCACGTCACCGGAGAGCCCTTCGCTGGAGCGTTCTCCGACGCGACCACCCGCGGAAATCGTTTCGCCCACGTGCATGATGGCGCGCAGGAACGTGCCGGTGGTCAGGATCGTGGCTCCCGCTCGCCACTCGGAACCGTCCTCCAAGCGCACGCCGCGCACATGATCCTGGCCGGCGTGCTCCTCGACGATCAAACCTGTCACGGCGCCACCGACCAGCTGGACGCCGTCGGCGGCTCGAACCTCGCGCGTGGCTTCTTCGCGATAGAGGTGACGATCGGATTGGCAGCGCGGCGCGCGCACGGCAGCGCCCTTGCCCGTGTTGAGCATCCGGAACTGGATCCCGGTCGCGTCGGCCACGCGCCCCATCGCCCCACCGAGCGCATCGATCTCGCGCACGATCTGGCCCTTGCCGAGCCCCCCGATCGCGGGGTTGCAGCTCATCTCACCGACCTTGTCCAGGTCGAAGGACACCAGAGCCACGCTCGAGCCCAGGCGTGCGGCAGCCAGGGCCGCCTCGATGCCCGCATGCCCGCCGCCGACGACGATCACGTCGACGCGTCGGGCCGGGTCCGGGGGAGGGAGTCTGTGCGGATGGTTGGTCATGGCGGAGCCCCACATCTTCGCCGAGGCGCGGATCCGGCGAAAGGGCGGGTTCGGTGGTTGGGATCAGGAATGCGCTCGGGCCCCAGCAGAAAGCCTGGAAGGCATGCCCCGGTCGGCGGGTTCGACACGGACTCAAGGGACAGGCCCAGATGGCCGATCCATTCCTCATGCACTCCTGGATCTTCCGCAACCGAGCCCGCCTGCAGCGCATCTACTGCGCGCGCCCCGGCAGGACCGACAGCCAGACCTGCGTGGGCCGTGTCGTCCGGCATGGCCGCGAGGTCGTGCTGGTCCCCGCCCGCAGGGCCAGCTAGAGGGCCGCTCCGACGGGGCGTCCATCGCCCAGGGGCACTGCGCGGACATCGCTCCGAGACGCAGACGTTTGGGTGCTTTGCGCGACCCGAGACGCGCCGTAGGGTACGCGTACGGACCTGCGGGTCCGACCACCCATGCGCACTGGATTCCGACACTTCACGCTCCTCCTGACGGCGTTCCTGGTCCTCGACTTGGGAGCCCTTGGAGCGGCGTCCACGGTCCAGGACGAGCGCGGCAGCCTCCAGGACCTGGCCCGTGCGGCGCGGACGCAACGCCTGGCGGACCTGGCCCGGCTCGAGAGCGTGGTCAGCGAGACCCTGGCCAGCATGACCTCGGCCTTGAAGACGTCCGACGGGGCGAAGGTCCGGGATCTGCGGAAAGACCTGATCGGGTTGGGTCCGGCGGCCGCGGAACTGCTGGTCCCCCACATCGACCCCGGTGAGGACGCGTCCGCGACCGTCCCGGTCCAGGACGGCGAGGTCGTCGTCGGGAACACCGAGTACCAGACGCGACGCCTGCTCGCCAGCAACGTGACGCTGGTCCTGCTGGAGATCCAGTCCGCCGCCATCACGGACGACCTGTTGGCCATGGTTCGCGCGTCGAATCCGCGGGCCGCAGCCAACGCCCTGCGCGTCCTCGCGCGCTCGCCCGAAGCGGAACGCGTCGTGCCCCAGCTCGAGCTCATCCTGAACTCCGCGCGCGGCCAGAACGCGACGCTGCGTGGTCAGGCGCTGATGACGTTGTCCAAGCTCGGCGGTCCCGAGGCGACCGCTTACCTCACCGCGGCGCTGAAGGAGGACAACACCGACCTCGTCACCGCCGCCATGCAAGCGCTGGCCCAGACGGCCAACCGCGACGCGGCTCCGGCCGTCCTGACGTTGCTGAACTCGCAGGGTTCGCAGATCTACCTGCGCGAACTGCTCGCGTATTACATCGCCGTTCCGGACCTGTGCGTCCGCGAGCACCAGGAGGGCCTGGTCGGCCTGGTCACACGGCGCACGCTGCCCCGCGAGAGCGGCGCCTTGGTGCTGGACACGTTGCGCGAACTGGATCTCGCTCCCGACCGCTCGGTGAAGAAGCAGATCGAAGACCTCCAGGACACGCCGAACCGTGACCTGTCCGAAGCGGCCATGGCCTGGCTCGCGTCGCGCGGGGACCGGTCCTCGCGTCGACGGTTGCTGGCCGGCTACGACCAGTTCATCGACGACAACGAGGACAATCCGCAGGGCTACCTGGCTCGCGGGCAGGTGCTCTACCGCATTCGGGACTACAGCGATGCGTTGCGCGACTACCGCAAGGTCATCCTCGATCCTCGCGATGCGGGACGCAACCGGATCGCCTACACCGGCGCCGCGAAGTGCTCGGCCCGCATGGGCAAGTTCAAGGACGCCCAGGAACTGCTGCAACGCTCGCCGTTGACCGCGGACGAACTGAATCGACTCGCCGGAGATCGCGCCTTCGCGGAGATGATCCAGAAGGACAAGTACCGGGCGATCTTCCAGCTCGATCCGATCGATTCCTAGCGCAGGTCATGGGCACGCTTCCCCATCGATCGACGCCGGACGCGCGGGTCGGTTTCCTCTCGCATCGAGCGTGTTTCGAGCACGAAACCGGACCCGGTCATCCCGAACGAGCGTTGCGATTGGAGACCTTGGATGCGCACCTCGAGCGCTCCGGCCTGCGCTCCGACCTGGAAACGGAGGAGGCCCCGTTGGCGTCCGCCGAGTCCATGCAACGCGTACACCCGGCCGCCTACTTGGATCACGTGCGCGCCACGTGCGCAGCCGGTCACCCGTACGTCGACAGCCTGGACGCGAACTGTTCGGTCCTGACCTGGGACGCAGCGAGGCGCGCGGCGGGCGCAGGCATCCGCGCCGTCGATCGCGTCGTCGCCGGCGAATGGAGCGCGGGATTCTGCGCCGTTCGTCCGCCCGGACACCACGCCGAGGAAGGCCTCGCGATGGGCTTCTGCTTCGTCAACAGCATCGCCGTCGCCGCGCGCCACGCCCAAGCCGTCCACGGCCTGGAACGCATCGCCATCATCGACTGGGACGTGCACCACGGCAACGGCACGCAGCACCTGTTCGAGGACGACCCGACGGTGCTCTACGCGTCCTTGCACCAGCACCCCCACTATCCGGGCACGGGCGCAGCGCAGGAACGTGGTCGTGGCGCCGGGGAAGGCGCGACGCTGAACCTCCCGCAAGCACCCGGCACCGGCGACAGCGAATGGTTGCAGGCGTTCGAGCAGGTTCTGTTGCCAGCCGTGGAGTCCTTCGCTCCGGACCTCGTGCTGATCTCGGCTGGGTTCGACGCGCATGCGGCGGATCCCCTGTCGAGCACACACCTGACCGAGGACGGCTTCGCGCAGATGACGCGCGGACTCCGCGACGTGGCCGAACGCACGGCCCAGGGACGCATCGTCTCGATGCTGGAAGGTGGCTACGACCCGGACGCGCTCGCGCGCAGCGTCGAGGCTCACCTCGAAGCGTTGCGCTAGCCGGTGCTACGCGAACCGGTCCTGCGCCGGTTGGGACAGCGCTAGTTGATACTGCGCTAGTTGGCCTTGCGCGCCGCGATGTCGAGCACGATCGGCGAGAAGAAGAGCGCGTCGGGGTCGGACTTGCGCGCCGACCAGTCGGCCAGGAACTGCTGACGCTCCTCGGGCGTGACGAGCCCGGCGTTCTCGAAGACCTCGCTGAACGTCGGGAAGAACGAGTCCGCCCAGCGGAACGCCGGACTCTCGGGGCCGCCGCAGATCACGTTCGGTCGTTGGTCCACGACCTCGAGTCCGGCGCCGCGTAGCAGACCGGGCAAGCGACCGGCGATCCACGTGTCGCCGCCCTTGGTCTCGTACAGCGCACGCGTCGCGCGGATCATCGCGTCGAAACCCGTGCTACGCGGGAAGAGGCTGACGCCCTCGTGGTTGTAGTCCTGGACGATCAAAATGCCACCGGGCGTCAACGCCTTCGCCAGTCGATCCACGATCGCCTGCGGATCCGGAAGGAAGGACAGCACCCAGCGCAGGAAGATCCGGTCGTACGAACCAGGCCCCAGGTCGATGGTCTCGAGCTGTCCCTCGCGCACGTCCACGTTGTCCCAACCCGCTTCGGCGACGCGCTCGCGCAGCGTGGCCAGGTAGGCCGGGGAGCCGTCCACGGACGTGACGTGTCCGGAGTCCCCGACGCGGCGTCGCAGGACCTCGGTGACCAGGCCGGGTCCGCAGCCGGCGTCGAGCACGCGTGCCCCAGCGGGGATGCCCACGCGATCCAGGAGCGCGTCGGTGACGGAACCCCAGACCCGCTGTTGCAGACGGAGACGGGCGAGTTCGAGGGGATCGGTCCCGAGTACGTAGTCGGACATGGCTTGGGTCGCAGGGGACGGTGCGTGGACCCCGCGATTGTAGGCGAGGCGGGGCCGCATCCGGGCGTTACGATGCGCGCATGAATCGCGACCTGGAATCCATGCGCCGGACATCGACCGGAGACACGCTCGACGAGGCCTCCGCCGGGGACGATCCGTTCCAGCTGCTGACACGCTGGATCGCCGATGCGGCGGCAGGCGAGGATCCCGAGCCCAACGCGATGGTGCTGGCTACCGTGGACGCCAAGGGCACACCCACCGCCCGCGTCGTGCTGCTCAAGGGCTTCGACGAGCGCGGTTTGGCGTTCTACACGAACCTCGAGAGTCGCAAGGGACGCGCGGCCGCCGAGGACTCACGCGCCAGCATCGTGTTCTTCTGGCAACCGCTGCATCGCCAGGTGCGCGTCGAGGGACACCTCGTGCGCGTTTCCGACGAGGAGTCCGACGCCTACTTCGCGACGCGCCCGCGGGACTCGCAACTGGGCGCCTGGGCCTCGCCGCAGAGCGAGGTCCTGACCGACCGCGCGCAGCTCGAGGCGGCGCTCGCCGAGGTGACGACACGCTTCGGTACGGGCCCGATCCCGCGCCCCCCATTCTGGGGTGGACTGCGCCTCGTCCCCGAGAGCTTCGAGTTCTGGCAGGGACGCACGAACCGACTTCACGATCGTTTGGCGTACGCCGGAGCAGCCGGTGCGTGGACGCGCACGCGGCTGGCTCCCTGAGGATCAGCGCCAGTTGCGAGTCACTCGCATTCTAACGGTCACTCTCACTCTCGGCGCCCAGCAGCATCTCGACCAGAGCATCCAGATCGAGCACCGTCGGCACGCTCGGGTCGTTCGAGTTCAACGTCACCTTCGAGATCTTCAGATTGGCGGCCGCCTCGCGGGCCAGGTGGACGCGACCACCGGCTGACTCGAGAGCCTCGTGCGTGAGCTTCTCGCGCAGGTCCTCGACGCGCTGCAACGCCAACGCGCTGTCGGCCTTGGCCCGCTCGAACTGGTTCTTCGCGTCGATCTCGGTCTCCAGGGCGAAACGCTTGGCGCTCTCCTGAACCTCGCGCGCCGCGGCTTCACCGGCCAACCGCGCCGTGTCGATCGTGGTCTCCCATTCCGTACGACGCACGTCCTCGGCCGCCTTCAACGACGTGGTGACGTCGGTCAGCGCGTCCTCCTGCAGCGATCGCTCGTGGACGGATGCATTGGTCCGCAGCGTCTGACTGGCGAGTTGCTTCTCGAGCATCTTCTTCTCGTACGCACCGGTGAACAGCACCGTCGAGATCAGCACGGCCAGAGGTTCCAGGTGCACCTCGCCCAGTTCAGCACCGAGTCGTTCGTGCGCGGTGTTCGCGGCTTCCACGCGTCGATCGGGATCGGCGAAGTCCTGCGCGCTCAACTGGGACAGCTCCTCCTGCAGCACACGGCGCAGGATCGCGTGGGCGCGCATCGGATAATCGGAATGCAGGCCGTTGGCGACGAGCTGGTGTGCCTCGCCCCCGCGAATGCGGTACGGGACGGTGACCGCCACATCGACCGCTTCGCCATCGCGAGTCGCGACCTGCAGCATCGGCTCGTTGCCGCCTTCGGACTCCCACGCGAAGACCGCCGTGTGGGTGCCCGCGTCCAGGTGGTACCACTGGTCGCGCAACGGCATCGAGAAACGGATGCCCTGGACGAGGTCAGCCTCGGTCACTCCGCTGCCGCCCCAGTTCGCTTGGCGCACGCCGATGCTGCCGGCGGGAACGCGGTGCGAGAAGGCCCACAGTCCGCCGACGCCCAAGGCCATCAGGACCAAGGCGGCGAGCGAGATGCGGACACCAGACTGGAACCAGGAGTTGCCGAGGATGCCTTGCGTGAACTGACGCACAGTGCGCCAGCACGAGGGGAGCGCCACGTGGACGAACCAGGCCAGAGCCCGGCGCACGAACGGCGAGGCCCATGCGAGGGCTCGGCGAATCTCGGACACAGTCCGACGCAGGACCTTGGACAGTCGGGCCCAAGCCGCGTTGAAGATCGCGGCGCCTGCGCCCACGCGCTTGTCCCGTGAAGAACGCCGCATGGGTTGCGTGGCGTCATTCTGATGCGTGTCGTTCCCTTCGGGTTCGTTCGTGTCATTCATTGGGATGTCCTCCGGAACGCGCTCTGCGCCCGACCACCTTCGCCGTCACTGGACCAGGGCTTCAACTCGAACTCGATCGAAGACAAGCGTTCGATCAAGGCTGCCCGCACGGACTGCGGACCTTGGGCGGCGAGGGCCAACATGCGATCCCGCATGACCTCGGCCTCGGCGATATAGAGCGCTTCGAGACGCGCCGCTTCCTCGGTGCGCTCGAGCTCGACCAATCGGCCTTGCTCGATCAACTGCGCGGCGGCGACGGTCGCGTCGGAGCGCTTGCGGGTCGCAGCTCGACGCGCCGCAGCGAGGTTCTGGTCGGCCTGGCGCTCGATCTTGGCCAACGAACGTTCCATCTCGCGCTCGATCTTGGCGAGACGGGCTTCGCGCGTCGTCTCCAGGTCGAGGGCTTGACGCGCCAACGCAGCCGAGTCCTGATCGGCGACCTGACGTCGCGTGATCGTCTTCTCGAACGCCTCCGAGAAGCGCGGCTTGGACAGCGTCAGCTCGAGGACGACGATGCCGTGCTCGGCCAGAGCGATCGTGAGCAGGTTCTTGGCCTCCTCGGTCGCCGCCAATCGAACGTCAGGTTGCAGCAGTTCCTGGACGGTATGGCGGCCGATCGCGCGACGCAGCATGGACCGCGTGTAGAGGTCGACCTTGTCCGCGAACTCCGCGCCAGGACCCGAGTCCACCAGCACCTCATCGGCCCGACTTGCATCCAATGCGTACTGGACGACGACGCGATCGAACCCGAGCGAAGATCCGTCCCGCGCTCGCACCAGCAAGCGCGGCACTTGATCCGGAAGCGCACTGGTGTCCCCCGCCATCACGTACTCACGCGGGCGGCGATCGAGCAGGTACACCTCCTGCAACCAAGGCAGGAACAGCACGTCGCCGGGTGCGGTCAAGGGCGCGAGCGTGTGGGCGCGATGGTCGACGCGCACCCCCACCTGCTCGGCTCCGATGTGACGCAACGTGTCACCGTGCGCCATGTGCCGCAGAACGATGAAGGACAAGAAGCAGGCGAGCGCCAGGGACGCGGGCCCTTCCAGGGCACGACGCCGCCATTTCGAGCGGCCGGGAACGGGGTCCATCGGACCTCCTGAGTGGTAGCGACGGGGGAGAACGGGCAGGCAGGCTCGATCGAACCCGATCCGCATCCGGCGGTTCCGTGATGGTTCGAGGAACCTGAGGGCCGCCGCCAGGACCGCGTTCGCGGCGAATCTTCGCGGAGTCCGTGAGTCGCGCGTGGATCATCGGCCCGTGAATGCGATGATCGCCGCAGCGGCACTGCGCCCGACCTGATGACCTTGACCCCCGACGACCTGGCTCGTTTGTACGTACCGACCCCGGCGGACCCGGATTGGATCGGCAGGGTCGAGGACTTCGGCGGCACGGTACTGCGTGAGGATGGCCGTGGCGGAGGCTGGGCGTTGACCTCGGCGGATCGGATAGGCCGGGGTTCGAACGTCGTCGCTGCCGCGAACCTGCCCGTGACCGACCTGCGCGACCTGGCCGTTCGCTCCGACGTTCCTGGGTTGTGGTTCGAAGCTGTCGACGAGGAACGGATGTTGGCGCTCGCGGACCTCGAGAACGAGGTCACGCTTCTGGTCCCCGGCCGCGCGTTCGCCAGCGGATGGCGCGCGGGAGCCACGGGCACGATCGCGCCCGAGTTCCTCGTTGCACCGGAAGCGTTCGCCTCCTGGTGCGCACGTTTCGAGGACGTCCTGGGGGGCGCCCTCGATGCGGAGCGCCGGATGCAGCACGCGCTGGAGGCGAAGTTCGAACCGCTCGCGCGACGTGCGGATTGGACCGACATCGAACGCGTTCACGCCTGCGCCGTCGCCGGCGGTTGGGACGGCTCGACGCTGCACCCCGACCTGTGCGATGAGTTGCTCGCGTTCGGCGAGGCGTTCGCGGAAGCCCTGGGCTCCTGAGTTCGACCCCTCGGCATCGCGCCCCCACCGACGAGCGATCCTGCACGCGGGTCGGGAGGCTCCTCCCGAAATGAGGAATCGGGCGGGGAACGATCCGGCCCTGGGACACCTGTGGGGCCGAGGCACAGCCCTTGCTTGGCTCTCACCCCGATCCCAGCCATCGCTTCCGTATCCTCGATCCATGCCCCTGCGCACACGACTCTTCCTGTTCTTCGGGGGCCTGGTGGCCTCGCTCGTCACGGCGGAACTCTGGCTCGTTCGATCTCTGGTCGACGACCTGGAAGAGGAGGTCGGCCGCGTGGCGCTCGACGTCGGTTCGGGGGTCATGAACTTCATGGGAGCGCGGCCGACGCCGGAACGGGAGCCGCCCAGGTTCGACGAGTTCGAGCACGAGGTCCTGGTCGAGGACATGGAGGTCGGCGTCTTCGCGGGCGCGCTGATCGGGGACGAAGCTCCGGACCAGCAGAGTCCTCGCAACGCATTCTTCGTCGCTCCGTTGCGGCACGAACGCGAAGCCCACGGGGTCGGTCAGGACGACTTCGCGCTCCATCAGTTGCTGCTCAGCTGGCCCCACCCCGACGAGGACGGCAGCACGCATCGCATCCTCCACACCTCCGACCCGAACCTGGCTGCGGACGAGGCACCCCGGCGGGGCCTGCTCACCGAGGAACGATCGAAGCGCTTCACGCTCGATGCGGACGGCGAATGGAGCCCCGACGTCGAGACCGTCACAACGATTCATCTGGCCGACGGAATGGACCTGGAAGAGATCGAGTCGGCACAGGGCCTGGAGCGCATGGACGCGTCCTCGGGCTCCCCCGAGTCGACGAACGCGAATCTCCACCGCGTCCTCGTGCGCATGCACGTGGAGCACAAGGGACTCTTCCAGTTCTCGAAGGAGGCGGACGAGGGCTACCTCGAACTCGCGATGCCCGAGGGTGACGGTGGGCATTGGGGCTGGCCGGCTCCCGCGGCCGACGCGGGCGTCGCCGTCGTGTGGGACGTGGACCCCGTGTCCGAAGAGGTGAACGACGCGCTGCCTGCGCCGCGCCTCGATCGTCCGATCGCGGCCAAGCTCGCCTGGGCTCCCACCTCTCCTTCGAAGGCAGGCGATACGATCGGCTCGGCCCCGAAACCCGCCCCGCCCGTCGCGCGCATCCCCTTCCAATCCCAAGGCATGGTGCGCGCCATCGAACGGTTCCTGCGCCGCCTGCTCCTGGGCAGCGCAGGCATTCTGACCATGGGCCTGTTGATCGCAGGCTACGGCGCTCACCGCGTCGCGACTCCCTTGCGCAGCTTGTCGGAGGCGGCCCAGTCGATCGGCGACGGCGTCCTGGGCGTCCAGGTCGAGTCGAAGGGCGACGGCGAGGTGCGCCAGACGATCGACGCGTTCAACGTCATGTCGATCCGGTTGGCGGCGTTGGACCGCGAAGCCGCTTCCCTGCGCGATCGAGAGCACTTGACCGAGCTCGGCGAGGTCGCGCGCGGCGTCGCGCATTCCTTGCGCAATCCGCTGAACACCTTGGGGCTGCTGATCGAAGAACTCGCCTCGCGCGCCGAGGGTTCCGAGGACCTGTCGCAGGCGGCGCGGGCTCAGATCCATCGGGCCGACCGCGCGGTGCGCACGTTGCTCTCGTTGACGGGCACGGGCGGCGCAGAGTCCACCGAGGTGGATCTGGGCGATCTCGCGCGAGACGTCGCCCTCGAACTGGTCCAGGACGCCTCGGGCACGAACATCGTCGAGGTGGACGTGCAGATGGAGCGCCCGGTTCTGACGGGTGTCGGGCCGGAGTTGCGCGCCGTGCTGCACGTGTTGGTCGTGAACGCCGTCGAAGCGTCCCCGCCGAACACACCGGTCCACGTCGCGATCGATCGAGCCGGAACCGATGCGGTGCGTTTGACCGTGACCGATTCGGGCAGTGGCATCCCCGCCGCGTTGCATGCCAAGTTGTTCCTGCCGCACACGACGACCAAGGAGCAGGGCGCCGGCATGGGGCTCTACCTCGCGCGTCGCATTTCCGAGTCCAGGTACGGCGGCTGCTTGACCCTGGAGAACCGTCCCTCGGGTGGCGCGGTCGCGACCCTGATCCTGTCGAACCGGGAGGCCAACCTTGGTTGAGGCACTCGTACTGCTCGTCGAGGACGAGCACGCCCAACGCAACTTGCTCGCGGGCATCCTGCGAGCGGAAGGCTATCGCGTGATCGAAGCGGGGAGCGCCGAAGACGCGTTGGAGCGGTTGAACGAGGGCCCGGTCGACCTGGTGCTCTCGGACTGGAAGCTGCCCGGCATGGACGGGATGGAGTTGTTCCGCATCGTCCACGAGCGCGCGCCCGACACGGCGTTCGTCATCGTCACCGCGTACGGCACGATCGCGCGCGCGGTCGAGGCCGTGCAGTCCGGAGCGGACGACTACCTG
>JAJDEX010000566.1 GCA_029259575.1 Planctomycetota bacterium
ATCGCCGCATCCCTGCGCGAACTCCTTCCCTGACGGAGCCCGATCCGGCCAGCCCTACGTCGGTTCCTACGATCCCCATCTGGGGCGCTGGTTGGTCCACGCCCTTCGACCCATCTGCGCCGGGGTGAGTCGCCTCGAAGCGGTTCTCCGCAATCCGGCTCTCGGGCCCCGAGGGGGCGTATACTTTCGGGCCCTCGCTAGCCGATGGAGGACAGTGGACGCCCCGCACCCCCTCCCAACGGCCCCCAGCCGCACCATGCAATCCCTGCTGAAATTCTCAGAACGCTTCGGAGACATGCTCTCCAACGTGCTTCTGACGGTCCTGTACTACGTCGTACTCGGCCCCTTCGCCCTGGTCTACCAACTGGTGGCGGACCCCCTGCACCTGCGCCGTCGCCCCGAGGGCAACTGGACGGGTTGGGACGAAACGAACGACACGCTGGCGGCTGCTCGCCGGCAGGACTGAACCGCGCGCCCGAACCTGCCATGAATGTCCTCGGACTCTCGTTCTACTACCACGATTCCGCCGCAGCTCTCGTCAAGGACGGGGTGTTGGTCGCGGCCGCGGAAGAAGAACGCTTCAGCCGCGTCAAGCACGACTCCGGCTTCCCGGAACTCGCCATCGAGTTCGCCCTGAAAACGGGCGGCATCACGATCGACGACGTCGACTACATCGTCTTCTACGAGAAGCCATTCGTGAAGTTCGAGCGCATGCTCCTCACGGCCATGGCGACCTTCCCGAAGTCCGCCTCGGTGTTCCGCAAGTCGATGCAGCGCTGGATCTCGGACAAGCTCTGGATCAAGAGCATGATGTCGCGCCGCCTCAAGGTGCCGCGCAGCAAGCTGCTGTTCGCCGATCACCACATGTCGCACGCGGCGTCCAGCTACTTCACGTCGCCCTTCGACGAGTCGGCGATCCTGACCGTCGACGGCGCCGGCGAATGGACCACGTCCACGATGGCGATCGGCAAGGGCAACAAGATCGACATCAAGAAGGAGATCCGCTTCCCCCACTCGCTCGGCCTCCTGTACTCGGCCTTCACCGCGTACTGCGGCTTCGAGATCAACGAGGGCGAGTACAAGCTGATGGGCATGCACCCGTACGGGAAGCCCACGATGTGCGACAAGATCTACGAACTGCTCGAGGTGGCCGAGGACGGCTCCCTGTGGCACGACATGAAGTTCTTCTCGTACCACTTCTCGACCAACGACACGTTGTCGAAGGCCTTCGAGGACCACTTCGGCAAGCCGCGTCGTGACCCGAAGCTCCAGGACACGTCGCTCGATCCGTACTACTGCGACATGGCGGCCTCGATCCAGAAGGTGACCGAGGAGATCCTGCTCAAGATGGTGCATCACCTGCACGAACTCTCGGGCGGGATGAAGAACCTGTGCCTGTCCGGCGGCGTCGCGCTGAACTCGGTCGCGAACTACAAGATCCTGCGCCAGGGTCCGTTCGAGAACGTCTACATCCACCCGGCCCCCGGCGACGACGGCGGCTCGGTCGGTGCGGCGTACTGGGCGTACAACAACCTGCTCGGCCAGCCGCGCGGCCCGGCGCTCGATCACGCCTACCTGGGCTCGGAGTACTCCGACGCCGAGATCGAGGAGTTCCTGACCTCGAACGACATCCCGTTCGAGAAGATCGCGGACGACCGCGAGTTCTACAAGTACGTCGCGCAGCAACTCGCCGACGGCATGGTCTGCGGCTGGTACCGCGGGCGCTTCGAATGGGGTCCCCGCGCACTCGGTGCGCGCTCGATCATCGCCGACCCGCGTCGCATGGAGATGAAAGAGAAGCTGAACTCGAAGATCAAGTTCCGCGAGGCCTTCCGCCCGTTCGCGCCGTCGGTCCTCGAGGAACGCGCCAACGAGTTCTTCGACATCCCCGAGGCCGAGAAGCACTTCCCTGCGCGCTTCATGCTCTACGTCTCGCCCGTGCGCGAGGAGAAGCGTGACGTGCTGCCCGCCATCACGCACGAGGACGGTTCCGGTCGACTGCAAACGGTCTTCAAGGACACGAACCCGGCGTACCACGGCATGATCGAGGAGTTCGGCAACCTGACGGGCGTGCCCGTGGTGATGAACACCTCGTTCAACCTGAAAGGTGAGCCGATCGTCGAGTCGCCCGCCCACGCGTTCAACACCTTCTCGCTCAGCGGCATGGACCTGTTGCTCCTCGGCAACTACGTCGTGAAGGCCGAGCACAAGAAGAAGATCGCCGAGACCAAGTTCCACCTCCGCCACCACGGCGATTCCGTCACCCAGATGGTGAGCTGAGGACCCGACCATGCGTGCCATCAACGTTCTGCTCGCGATCCTCGTCGCGGTTCTGATCTTCGTCCTCGGACTGGAAGGGGGCCTGCGCCTGATCGGTCTGGGCCCCGCCAAGACGCTCAACCGGTTCGACACGCAACTGGGTTGGAGCAAGGTCCCCGACACCTCGGTCGCCCGGAACCACCTGGATGGCGAGACCATCCAGTTCGAGTTCAACGGTAGCAGCCTGCGTGAGGACCCCGACGTCCATCCCGACAAGCTTGCCGACGACACCACGCGCATCGTGTTCCTGGGTGACTCGTTCGTCCTGGGCTACGCGGTCAACCGCGAGGACCTGTTCATCGACTTGCTCGAGAACCGCTGGAATGCCGAGGGACGCAACGTCGAGTTGCTCAACACCGGC
>JAJDEX010000567.1 GCA_029259575.1 Planctomycetota bacterium
GGGTTTCGAGTCCGACAGGGGCCCCATGAACATCTCGTACAGCCTGAAGGTGTCGACGCCGTACTCCTGAGCCACCGCGTCCGGATTGACGACGTTCTTCAGCGACTTGGACATCTTCGCGACGATCTTCTCGACGACCTCGCCCCCGTCCTTCTTGACCGGCGGATCGACCTCGGCGTCGACCTCGTCCACCGGCAGCGTGCGTCCGGTCGAGTCCTTGTACGCGAACGCCTGCAGCATGCCCTGGTTGAACAGGCGCTGGAACGGTTCCTTGGTCGGCACGACGCCTTCGTCGTACAGCACCTTGTGCCAGAAGCGCGCGTACAACAGGTGCAGCACGGCGTGCTCGGTGCCACCGATGTACAGGTCGACGTTCTGCCAGTAGTCCAGCGCTTCCTGGCCGACGAACGCGTCCGCGTTCTTCGGGTCCATGTAGCGCAGGTAGTACCAGCAACTGCCCGCCCAACCGGGCATCGTGTCGGTGTCGCGCTGGACGGCTTCGCCGGTCTCGGGATGCGTGACGTTGACCCACTCGGGCACCTTGGACAGCGGCGGCGAACCGTCGTCGGGCGGCGAGAAGTCGTCCATCGGCGGCAGCTCGATCGGCAGCTCCGAATCCGGCACGCGCACATGGGAGCCGTCGGCCTGGTGGAAGACGGGGAACGGCTCGCCCCAGTAGCGTAGACGCGAGAACAGCCAGTCGCGCAAGCGATATGTGACCTTGGCCTCACCGACGCCCTTGGCGGACAGGATCTCGATGGCCTTGGCCTTGGCTTCCAAGGTTGCCAGACCGTCCCAGGCCGGCGAATGAACGGCGATTCCGTGCCCGGTGAAGCAGCCGTCCGAGGCCTCGCCTTCGGGCGCCTGGACGACCTGGACGATCTTCAGACCGAAGGTCTCGGCGAACTCGTGATCGCGATCGTCATGGCCGGGAACGCACATGATGGCGCCCGTGCCGTAGCCCATCAGAACGTAGTCCGCGACGTAGATCGGCACGCGGGCTTCGGGATCGTCCGCATCGAACGCGGGATTGAGGCCGTACGCGCCCGTGAAGACGCCGGTCTTGCCCTTGGCCAGGTCGGTGCGATCGAGCTCGGACTTGGTGGAGGCCTCGGTGCGATACGCATCGACGGCAGCCTTCTGATCCGCAGTTGTGATCGCGTCCACCACGGGGTGCTCCGGCGCCACGACCATGAAGGTCGCGCCGTACAGCGTGTCGGGCCGCGTGGTGAACACGCGCAGGTGTGCGTCGTGGCCGTCGATCTTGAAATCGACCTCGGCACCCTCGGAGCGACCGATCCACTCGCGCTGCATCGTCTTGACGGACTCGGGCCAGTCGACGTCGTCCAGGTCCTCGATCAAGCGATCCGCGTAGGCGGTGATCTTGAGCATCCACTGCTTCAAGGGACGCCGCACGCACGGGTGGTCGCCGCGTTCGGAGCGGCCGTTGATGACCTCTTCGTTGGCGAGCACCGTGCGCAATTCCTCGCACCACCAGACGGGGACCTCCGACTGGTAGGCCAGCCCGCGGTCGTACAGCTTGGCGAAGATCCACTGTGTCCAGCGGTAGTAATCCGGCGTACACGTCGCCAACTCGCGGTCCCAGTCGTAGGACAGCCCGATCGCCTTCAACTGTCGGCGATACGTCGTGATGTTCGCCTCGGTCGTGTCGGCGGGATGCATCCCGTTCAGGATCGCGTACTGCTCGGCCGGCAACCCGAAGGCGTCGTAGCCCATCGGGTGCAGCACGTTGCAACCTTCCATCCGCTTGCGCCGCGCCACGATGTCGCTGCCGATGTAGCCGATCGGGTGACCAACATGTAGCCCGGCCCCACTGGGGTACGGGAACATGTCGAGGATGTAGGCCTTGGGCTTCGAAGCATCGAAGTCGGCGTCGCCGGGGTTCGGCGTACGGAAGGTCTGATCCTTCTCCCAGGTGGCCTGCCAGCGGGTCTCGATGGCGTTGGGGTCGTAGCGGTTGCTCACATCGCGGCCCCTCCTGGAGGCCGTGTCCGAATTCGGTGGAAAGGGTGCCGCCCCGGAATTCCGGGGACAGCGAGCGAAGCAGGATAGGGAGCACGGCGCGGAGTGACCAATGCAGCCCAGGTTTTGAAGACCGGGGCGCGTGAAGGGTGCCGCCAGGTCTTGATTGGGGCACCCTTCCACGCGGAGCCCACGTCCTACGGGCCTGGACGTCGCGATTGGGCCACCCAACCTCGCCGGAGGTCTCCCCCTTGGAGAAGCGGCATGGTTTCGCGGGAGCCCGTTGACACACCCCGCCCTCTTGGGCAATCTCTTCGCCCCCGGGAACGGAACGAGGCTCGCCTCGACCTCCGCGAACGGACCAGTGCGGGGGATTAGCTCAGTTGGTAGAGCGCTTGAATGGCATTCAAGAGGTCAGGGGTTCAAATCCCCTATCCTCCACCACCGCACAACGGCCCGCAGCGTCCCACGCTGCGGGCCTTTTTCGTGGCCCGAGCCCGGCCTCGAGGCCCATGGCCAGATCGTAGTCATCTCAGGGTCCGTTCCACGCCTCGCCCCAACGAAGCACCCATGGGTCTCCGCGGGGACTCCTCCTGATCGGATCCAGGCGATGGCGCGACCTCTGCGGGCACGAAGCGGGGCTGCTCCAGGAGTGCCCCGGCGCGTAGGCTAGGCACCCTCGTTGGGCGAAAGACGATCGAACGAGCCCCAATGCCTGTTGCCGCACTCGACCAAGCTACGCGCCGCTACCTGACCGGCAGCTATCCCCGGAATCACAACTACCGGGTGATGGCGGGTCGCCTCTGGCCCAGCTGGCGCCTTTGGAATCGCGATCGCCGCCTTTGGCCCCTCGCGCCGAAGGGTGCCGCATCCATGCTGGACCTGTCCTGCAGCAAGGGCTGGTTCGTGCTGCAGGCACTGCGACGGCATGGCTTCGAGCGGGCCCTGGGCATCGACGTCCACGCTCCCGACCTGGAGGCCACCGAGGCCGTACGCCAGCACCTCCTGCCGGACGCACCCGCCTTGGCCCGGCTGCAGCTCCAACCTTGGAGGTTGGCCGACGTGGTGGAGCGCATCGAAGACCTGGGTGGGCCCTTCGAGGTCGTGCTCTGCATCAACCTCTACCACTACCTGGCCCTGGGCAGCCGACGCCTGCCCGAGGTCACCGGCTCGCACGAGTCCATCTTCGAGCAACTCTCACGAGTGTGCGGCGGCACGCTGATCTTCAGCAACTGCGTGACGCTCGACCAACTGCCGAAGCACATGGCGGACCGTGCTCGAGAACTCGGCCTCGCCGAGTCCTACACGGCCGAGCGAATCCGCGCGGCCGCAGCCAAGTGGTTCGACATCCAGGACCATGGCCGCCTCGGGAAACGACCGCTGTGGACCATGGTCCGGCGGCACCCCTAGGCGAACGGAACCCACGACCGAATCGCACCCTTCGAACGGCAACGGTACGACTCGTAAGGAAGGGTCAGGCCAGATGGGGCCCCGGAAACCCCCGGTTTCCACGCAAAACCCGCCAGGAAACCCCCGGTTGTCACCAGAAACACGGGGAACCGCGGGAATCTCGGACGTAGAGAGAGATGCCGGTCTGGCACCCCTTCGCGTCTGGAGAAACGGAGGTGGAGCCCACGGTCCGGCTTCGGGCGCGCGTAGCGCTTCGACCCCTGGGGAGCCGCTTGGAGAGAAGTGGCTCCCCACCCTCCTCTCCA
>JAJDEX010000568.1 GCA_029259575.1 Planctomycetota bacterium
CGCGGACTCGAGGCCCAGGGAGCTCAGGTCCGCCGGAACCGCTTCGATGACCTGGACCGGGTTCATGCGGGAACTCGGTGGCGGGCTCGACGGGAGCGGGAAGGCGTCATCGAGGACGGGGCGTCGAGGAGAGGTCGCGAACGACCATGGGGATCAACGAACGTGGGCAGGCTTCGCATGGGGGGGCCCGATTCTGCGCGGGGCGGGCCCCGCAGCGCAAGCTTGGGCGTGTGGCCTCAGGTCAACCCTGCGCCATAGAGTTCGCGCACATGCTTGGAAGTCGCCTTCCTTTCGAGAGTCACTGTCCACAGCCGGGCGCTCGGCGCGATGGCAAGATGCGAGCGCGCGACCAAGTCCGTACTCTGATGCATCACATGACTCTTCGACTCCTTCTCTTGGCCTTTGCGCACGTCCCGTTGATGAGTTGCGCGACCACGCCTGGACCTCCGGCTGCACTCCAGTTGAGCCGATCCGGCAACGCCATGCGTGGGGAGGAAGCGCGAGTTCCGTCCTTGGCTCCACCCGATCCGGGTTGGCTCTTCTCGACCTGGATCGAGGAGGATCAGGATGACTGGGTGCTGAAGTTGACCGAACCGGTCGTTCGGTACCGAGGGATGGGGAGCTGGATCGAGATCCACCGGAGTCCGGACATGGTCGTGAATTGGGCCGACTTCCCAACGGCTTGCAGCTGCGACAGCGGGATCATGATGTTCGCCTGGCCGGAGCACACCCCAGAGTCCGGTGGCTATGGGATCCAGTTCAAGCTCCTGGACGATGGAGTCCCAGGCAACCCGCCACGTCCGATGCCCACCGAGCCACGCTCACTCCACGATCACATCGGTGGTGCCGAGCACGGGTTCGTATCCCTAGCACCGACCGGCCCCGACTCGTTCCTCGCGGTCTGGCTCGATGGCCGACACGCCGGAGCTCACGGACACGACGAAGGTCGCTACGTCCTGATGTCCCGCACGATCCATACCGATGGCAGCCTGGGCCCCGAGGTGGTCGTGGACGACCAGGTCTGCAGTTGCTGTCAGACCGACCTGGAGCGTCTTGCCGACGGCACTCACATCGTCGTCTACCGGGACTGCAGCGACGAGAACGTGCGGGACATCGCCTGGGCGCACCGCACGAGCGAAGGCTGGTCGACGCCAGAGATCCTGCACGACGATGGTTGGGTGATGCCTGGCTGCCCCGTCAACGGGCCACGCGCCACGGACGATGCGGTCGTCTGGTACACGGGTGCCGGACCCGCAGGGGGAGACGTGAAGTTCGTCGAGTTCCGCGCGGACGAGGGCGCGATCCTGGAACCCCTCGACGTGGACGACGGTCACCCGCTGGGTCGCGTCGACGTGGTGAAGCTGGACTCGGGAACCCGCGTCGTGACCTGGCTCGAGAACGTGGGGGACGGCGAGGCCGAGTGGCGTGCTCGACCGGTGAGCGCCCGCGGCCAACTCGGACCTTCGACGTTGATCGACCGAGTCCCGGCCACGCGCGAGGTCGGCTTCCTGCGTGCCGTCGCGACCTCCAAAGGCGCTGTCTTCACTTGGTACGTCCCCGGGGCCGGTGTCCGCACCGGTCTCTGGATCGAGTGAACCCAGTCGCGTGAACGGGTCGCAAGGAGATGGCGGAGGAGGAGGGATTTGAACCCCCGGAGACTTGCGCCTCGCCGGTTTACAAAAACGGTGCCTTAAGCCACTCGACCACTCCTCCGCTCGGCGGGTGGGAGTCTAGCTGGAAACGACCCGGAGGTCATCGGTCCGGTCGATGGGGTGCATCGAGGTTGGTACCCTCCTTGCCCATGACCGCCCCTCTTCATCACCGCACGATCCCCTCATGGCGATAGGCAGACCGAAACGTGTCGGGGTGGTCGTGTATCGCGGGAGCTTGGGGCAGCGCCTCAACGCTTGGCGCAAGCGCTCTCCGCTCAATCCCTACTGGCTGGACTGGTCCAAGCTGCGCAGGTCGGTCGAGGACTTGAGCGAGCATGCCTCCGGTGTGCTGCTCGACGTGGGGGTCAGCGAGGGACCCTACCGCTCGCTGTTCGAGGCCAAGGTCGAGCGCTATGTGGGCCTCGAGTACCCGCCGTCGATCCTCGACAAGCAGCCCGAGCTGTGGAGCATCCTGGACCGCGCCAAGCAGTCGGTGGACGTCTTCGGAGACGGCAACCTGCTGCCCTTCGCGACGGACGCCTTCGACACGGTGCTCTCGACCGAAGTACTCGAGCACCTACCGGATCCGGCGCGTTGCGTGAACGAGATGGCTCGCGTGCTGCGGCCGGGAGGCAAGCTGCTCCTGACCGTGCCCTTCAGCCAGCCCTTGCACGAGTTGCCCAGCGACTACTACCGCTTCACCCCCAGCTCGCTCGAACACATCGTGCGCGGCGCGGGCCTCGAGGTCGGCAGCATCGAGCCACGTGGCAACTTCGCCTCGGCCCTGGGCGCCATGCAGTCCCAATGGTTGCTGCGCAGCTTCGGCGCCAAGAGCCGTCAATCCGACGGCAGCGTGATTCTTTCGCGCTGGCGGAGCACGCTCCTGCTGCCGGTCACCGCTTGCGTGCAAGTCGGCTTCCACCTCATGTCGAAGTGGACCAACGACACCACGGTCTGCCACGGCTGGACCGTCGTCGCCCACAAGCCGGTCGACGCGTAGGGCGCCGAAGAGATGCGCGCGATGGCCTCCTGAACACCGGATCGAGCGACCGGAAGCGCATCGTCGCAGGCTACCTAATCAGCGTCGTCGAACGGGATCAGCGAGTGCACGAGGATGGCCGGTCCCGGTCGGTCGACGCTCCAGAGGTCGATCCAGGCGAAGTCCATCTCGAGCGGCAGTTGCGCACGCGCGGCGGTTCCGTCCTC
>JAJDEX010000569.1 GCA_029259575.1 Planctomycetota bacterium
CGCGGATGCCGGGCGTGTCGATCAGCCAACCGTCATCGGCCCAGCGGAACATGCTGGCCTGCGTGGTGGTGTGGCGACCGCGACGATCCTGCTCCCGCACGGCACCGGTCGCGCGTTCGTGATCCGGATCCAGGGCGTTGAGCAGCGCGGACTTGCCTGCGCCGCTCGGACCGACGACCACCGCGATGCGGCCGGCCAGTTCGTCGGCCAGGTCTGCGATGCCCTCACCGCTCACCGACGAAGTGGACGTCGCTGCGATGCCGGAAGCACGGAGCTCCGCGAGCTGCGACTCCACACGCTCCCGTTCGCCCGAGCTCAGCAAGTCCACCTTCGACACCACGACCAGCGGCTCGATCCCACCGTTCTCGACGGCTACGCGCAGTCGGTCTAGCAGTCGCTCGTGCAGTCCTCCGTCCTTGGCCGTGGTGACGATCAGAGCGACGTCCACGTTGGCGGCCAGGACCTTGGTGCGATGCACCTGACCCGGGTCGCGCCGCTCGAGCAAACTCTTGCGCGGAGCGATGGACTTCAAGCGAGCTTCGCCTCCGGCGAGTTCGGTGATGGCGGCATGGTCCCCGACGACGGGACGTCCCTGGGGCAGGGGCGAGCCTCCGACGTGGGCCTCACGCTGCTTGGCGTCCTTGGCGAGCGTGACCGTGCGCGGCCCCGTGTCGATCACGAGCCATGGATGCTCGAGCGTGGCGGGAGGCAAGTGGGCCACCAGCGACGTTTCGGACGCATCCCGACGCATGGGTTCGAAGTCCTCGAAGGGCTCGTCGTCGTCGTACTCGGACCAGTCCGCGCGGTCTCGCGTGCGTGATCCTCGACCCGCCTTGCGCTGCTTGGCGCGTTGCTGGATCAACTGTTGTTCTTCGCGCGACCGGATCTTGTCGATTGCTTTCAGGTGACGCGCGACCGTCTTACGTTTCTCTTCGGAGTCCATCTGGATTCCTGCTCCTATCCAACACCAGGTCTAGCGGAGCGCTCGACGTGAGAACTCACTGGACGGACCGTGATCGGGCCCCCGGCGTCGGATGAACGAGGGGCTGCTTACGGCTCATGGGAGCCTCCGAACACGGTGTTGGGGAAGCGCGGCACGTGGGCCCGCGCTGCGCCTCAACCGCGCACGGAGGCGCTGCGACGGGCGATCTGGTTGTCGATCATGGTCAGCCTCCTGGGTCTGGTGGGGGAGCGGTGGGAGCGCATGGCGCTCCCGCGAGAGCCTGCAGGCTAGCACTCGAACCGGCTTCTGGCGAGTGTGCGTCGTCGTGGTGCAATGCGGCGCGTGGTCGGGCTCGGCCGGGTCGTACGAATGGGGACTTCGGATGGTCGGGAGGACGTGGCGGGGTGTGCCGCTCTGACACCGGGGCCTTGCAAGCTCGCGGCTTGCGGCTTGGGGCCCAGGTCGGGCCAGTGCTGGTCCAGCATGTTCTGATCCAGAATCGCTTGGACCGAACGGTGTCCCGCGGCCCGCACGCCGGGTAGATTGCGCGTCCCATGGAAATCCGCAATCTCACTCCGCGCCCGCTCAAGGTCCCGCTCCCCGCTGGCAAGCGCCTCTTCCTCAGCCCCAAGGGCAAGGGGCAGGTCGCGCAGAAGGACCTCGAACACCCGCCGTTGAAGGCTCTGATCGACTCCGGTGACGTCGAGGTCTTCGAGACCGGGCGCAACAAGGGTCCGGCCTCCGACGGGAAGTCGGGTTCCGGCGGTTCCCAGGACGGCGGCGGCGGTGCGGGCATGCGTCACACCGGCGATCGCTGATCCCATGTTCGATCCCCAGATGGAGTTGCTGATGACCGTGCTGATCGCGGTCGTTCACGAGCCCACGTTGGAGGGGCCGAATCCCCTCGATGGATCGCGCGCGACCTGGGCGGAAGCCAAGGCTGCGCGGGAGGCCTGTGGGGAGATCGAAGAGGACGTCGGGATGATCCTCGACCTCGAGGACGAGGACGAGTTGAAGGCCGTGATCGCCGAGTGGATGTCGGGCAAGCGCCATTTGCTCGTGCACGACCGCGATGTGCTCAAGCGTGCGCTGAAGGCGTTCCGCAAGCGACTCAAGGTCACGCTGCTGGATGCGGAATCGTCGCTGGGTGGTGGGCCGATGAGTGGTGGGCGGAAGTCCAGCATCATGGGCATCCGTCCGCCCGAGCGTTACCCGCGCAGCGTGTGGGACGAGCTGGCGCGCCAAGGTCGATTGATCGACGGCAGGCAGGGCCTGTTCGAGTTGCCGCCCGGCGGTTGATGCGTCACTCGGCGAGCGTGGCTTCGACCGCGTCAGCCAGCTCCGCGTCACCCGGACCTGCGCGCTCGCGCAAGCCCGCAACGACCGCGTTTCGGTCTTCGAGCGACTTGTTCTGGGAGAGCTTCCACGTCCCGCTCATGCGTTCGACCGCCAGTTCGACGCCGACGATGCCTGCGAGCATTTGGGCGATGTAGGCTTCGGGCGCATCGTCGACCTTCCAAGGTGCGGGCATGGAGGCCTCGTGCCGGTCGGTGAGCGCGGACACGTGGGACCTCAAGGCGCTTCCGTCCTCGAAGCGCTGTGCTGTTCCATGCACGTGCACGGCGAGGTAGTTCCAGGTCGGCACCACCGCGCCGTGTTCGCCCTTGCTCGCGTACCAAGCGGGGCTGATGTAACCGCGGGGTCCGACGGCGGACAGGCTGCACGTGCCCGAGGACTCGATCGCCTCGAGCAGCGGATGGTTGCGGCCGAGGTGGAACCGCACTCGCGTGGGGCTCTCCGTCGCGACCTCGAACGGGGCCTGGGCAAGAACGATGCCGTGCGCACCGTTCGACGCGAGCGTCGCGAAACCCATGCTGCGCAACGCGGCCAGCAGTACGGGTTCACGGGATTCCTCGAAGGCGGGTCTCATGGGATAGGCGGAGTGTGCAGGGCGTTCGCGTCGGTCTGGGATGCCCGCTGCATGCGTTCGCCCCGGCGATGATTCTAGACTTCCGGACGCGAGGGGGAAGTGGGCGGTGCAAGTCGGGTCTCCAGGCTCGATGCCTGTCGCTGCCTTGGCGCTCGCGGTTCTGGATAGTAGACGCCGCAAGACTTTGTGCCTGTCACTGTCACATTGCAAGTCACTCGCATAGCGAGCCGTGGTGCCGAGTCCTGTCGAACGAGCCACGACTCCATGTCTGGCAGCGCACGCTTCAGGCGCGACGCAGAGCGCCTGGTCGAGTTCGGCGCACAGCGGTTCGACCGACATCCAGTTAGGATCTGCATCGACTCCGGGTCGTAGGTCCTTGGCCATCCAAGGGAGTTCCTCGCCCTTGCGCATCCTCCATCGTGGACTCCGCAAGTTGCGTGCACGCGCCCGCCCGACCCGGCGTCCCACCCATGCAGACGAACCAAGACGCTGTCCCGCAGAACCCGGTGTTCGCGAACCTGCGCAAGTCCACGCTGCGCCTGTTCCTGGTGTTCCTGTCGTTGACGGCGGGCATCGCGATGGTGACCGTCCTCGTCGGTGACTTCGGCGACTTCGAGTTCAAAATCCTGGTCACGACGTTGACCATTTCCGCGTTCAGCATCTGCGCCATGTCCTCGTTCGCGTACCTCCAAAGGGGTGGCGACACGACCTTGGCGAGCCTGGCGCTGGTGGTGAAGTCGTTGACGGCAATTCTGTTGATCGTTGCGACCTGGTTCGAGGTCGACAACCTGACCATGTTGAAGTTGCTGGGCGTGATGAGCACCGCTTCGGTCGCGTTCACGCACGCCTTCCTGCTCACCCTCGTCCGACTCGAGGAGCGGCAACGTTGGGTCCAGTTCCTCGGCATCGCGCTGCTCTGGTTGTTGGCTGCCCTGATCGCCTCGGCGCTCGTGCTCGAGGTCCAAGAGGACGGCTTCTATCGTCTCCTGGTGGTCGTGGCCATCGCCGTGACCTTGTTCACCCTGGTCATTCCGATCCTGGGGCGGATGCGCAAGGCCAGCAGCACGCCCAGCTCGAGTCGCCTCGTTGCGGTGGTGCCCTCGCAGCGGCTGATCCTGGACCTAGGAGAAGACGGCGGCTACCGCGACGCGGACGGTGTGCGCTACGTCGTGCGTCGCGCGGACGGGTTGGAGGGGGACGTGGCCGAAGGGTCCCAGAATCCCTACGGTTGATCGCATCGCACCAGGTGCACACCCATGAATCCCGAGTCCTTCGAACTGCAACTGACGACCGAGGCGAACAGCCAGGCCATCCGGAACCTCTGGCCGCTGTACCTGCACGACATCTCGGAGTACGACGGGAACGTGGCGAATCCGCACGGCGTGATCACCCCCGACGACAGCATCGAGACGCTCGGCGACGCGCAACTGACGCCGGGTTCGGCGTGGTGGACGACGCCCAGTCAGTTGTTCCCCTATCTCGGAACCGTGGACGGGCGACCGGCGGGGTTCAACTTGATCGCGTCCGGCCCCTATGTGCCAACTCCAGAGATCGACTTCGTCGTGTACGAGTTCTTCCTCGCGAAGCCCTACCGCGGAACCAGCGTGGCGTTCGAGATGGCGCACCAGGGCATCGCGCGGCACCCCGGCACCTGGGAGGTCGTGACGTACCCGAATGCGCCCCAGGCCATTCGTTTCTGGCGCAAGGCGCTCCCGTTGTGTGCCCAGGACGGCGCGGTGGTCGAGACCGAAGAGGACCACCCCTTCGGCCGCAAAGTCGTGTTCCGCTTCCAGGTCGGGTCACCCGCCTGAACGGGTCGCGCCGGTCGGCCGTTGCGGAAACGCGGGCTTCGGATTCGCGAGCGTCCGTTCGAAGCCACGACCTCGATCAGGTCTCGCGCCGTGCCAGGCTGCACGTCCGCGTGAGGCTGTCGAACCAGAGCTCCAGATCGCCCCGCCGGAGTTGTTCCAGGACCTGCTCGATCTTGGTCCGCGCGTCGGTCAACTCGGTGCCGTCGCGCGTGACGCATTCCTCGAGCACGTTGCGCAGCGTCTCGGGATCGAGATCGTCCGGCGTGATGCGGATTCCGGGAGGCGGCGGCGTGGGGGACTGCATGGTGGGGACGGGTCCGATTGTACGGAATGGAACTCCTAGCTCGAGGCCGCGGGTTCACCTTCGCGATTCACCGGATGCGCCACGCGTCGCCGCTCCAGACCAGGACGTCGTTGCCGCGCTCTCGATCCTCGAAGTTCAACTCCTGGCCGGCCAAGCCGCTGAAGATTCAGAAGCCCAACCGCGGGACGCGGAGCCCGTCGGTCAGAACGCGATGCCCAGGGAGTCGCACAGGAAGCCCATGAAGTTCTTGGAGGCCTTGAAGGTCGCCAGGACCTCCTTGGGGAAGGACGTGTCCTCGACGGCTTTGGGATCGAAGCGTCGCACGGCCATGAAGTCCTTGCGCTTCAGGTCCTCGATCAGCGGATGGTCGGGGTCCATGCCGCGCGGCGGCCGCTTCAGCGCGTCGCCCTCGAGAGCCAAGAGCTTCTGGAACGCCGCAGCTTGGGTCACCCTCTTCCAGGCCGGTGCATCGGTGGCGATCCGTTGCCGAATGGCGGCCAAAGGCTTGGAGTCCGGGTGCCACATGCCAGCGCCCAGGAAGACCTCGTTCGCCTCGATGTGCACGTAGAAGCCGGGCGCGTGGACGTCCTTGCCTTCGGCGTGTCGGAACTGGATGCCGATGTTCGTCTTGTAGGGCGCCTTGTCCTTGCTGAACCGCGTATCGCGATGGATGCGCATCAAGGAACCGCCGGACTTCTTGGGCGTGGCCAGGAACGCGCTCGAGATGGACCGCAGCGGAGTCGCCATCGATTCGATGAACGCCAGGCACGGTGCCACGACGTGCGTCTCGTACTCGTCCTTGTGCTCCTGGAACCACTCGCGGTCGTTGTTCGCTGCGAGTTGGCGGAAGAACTTGCGAGTGGTCTTGGGGAAGCCCGGGAAGGTCGGCATCGTGCGCAAGGGTGGGGGAGTCGGGTGCTCGGTTGCAACGCGCCCCGTCGTGGGGAGCTCGCGCGCGGAACACAGCGGTGCAGGGGACCGGAGGATCTTGACGACCCCCAGCCCACTCGAACACAGACTCGCGGATCTCTTACGTGACGGGGGGTCGACTACCAGCCACGGCGGCGCGCGGAGCGCCTGCGACGACGACGGAATCCTCCGCCGCCGGAACCTGC
>JAJDEX010000570.1 GCA_029259575.1 Planctomycetota bacterium
GGGGGGGGGGGGGGGGGGCGGGGGGCCTTCCGGGGTTTTTTGGTCCCTCCCCCGGAACCCCCGGTACTCCCGATTCACGTGGCAATCAAACGCCGGTCGTCGGAGGGGCCATGCGGTCCGCGTGCTCCTCCATGTCGCGCAGCATCGCGAACTGGTTGCGCGCACGGTGCAGGTTCTGGCCCTCGTGCTGCACGTGGAAGTACACGTCGCCGTTCAGGTGATCCGCCAGGAACCGCATTCCGATGATCATGGTGACCATGCGCGCCGCGAACGGCATCAAGGCACGCTCCGCGTGCTGCATGTGCGTGCCCAACGAGTCGATCCAGCCGTTGTAGAGGCCGGTGTAGACCTTCAGGTCGATGCCCGCCAGGTCCGGGTCCGGCGCGTCCTCGCGTGACTTGGCCGCCGTGAACCGCACCAGGTCGCCGAAGTCGTAGAGCGACCAGCCCGACATGCACGTGTCCAGATCGACGACGCAGCGGGGCAGGCCGCTGGCCTTGTCGAAGAGGATGTTGTTGAGCTTCGTGTCACCGTGCACGACGCGATTCGGCAAGGCGCCACTGCGCTGAGCGTCATCGAAGGAGGCGACCTCGTGGCGGCGGTCCTGGATGAACTCGAAGTCCTTGCGCACCGAATCGGCACGCTTGGCGAGGTTCCTGCGGAACGCGCCCTCGAGTTGCCACAGCCGCGCCGAGGGACTGAAGAAGCCGGGAATGATCTCGACGAGGTCGTCCGGATTCAGATCGATCAGGCTGACCTGGAAGGATCCGAAGGCATGGGCCGCTTGGTACGCCTGCTTCGGATCGCGGCACAGGTTGAACGTGTCCGTGTTCTCGACGTAGTCGAAGGTCCGCCACAGCCCACCGTCGTGATTCAGGTACGGGCGACCAGAGCGTGTCAGGACCAGGCTCAACACCTCGAGGTCGCCCTTGTGCTGGGTCTCGCCCAGAACCGCGGTGACCTTCTCGATGTTGTGCATCAGGCCGCGCACGTCCTCGAAGACCGTGTCGTTGATGCGCTGATGCAGGTACCGGCGCACGCCGTCCGCCTGCTGCCAGGTCGAGACGAACGTGTGGTGGATGTGACCCACGCGCAACGGCTCGACCTTGTCGAAGACGCCGTCGATGGCGAATTGTGCGGCCGCTGCGGCGGCTTGAGTCCGAAAGTCCAGGTCCACGGGTAGGCTCCGCGGCCCAGCGCGGGGCAGCAGAAGTACCTGATCCGTGCGCGCAGTGAAAGTCCGGGACCCGCGTTCCGCCCCTCGACTCAGGTCGCGGGCGTGCCCTGATGGCGGATGATGTACCCCTCGACCATGTACACGACGTCTTCGGCGATGTTCGTCGCGTGATCGGCGATGCGCTCCAGGTTCTTGGTCGCCGAGATGAACAGCAGGCCGTCCTCGACGTACGCGAGGTCCTTGGCCATCCGCTTCGCGGTCGAGTCGATGACTTCGCGATTCAGAGTGTCGACCCGGTCGTCCGTCAGCATGACTTCGCGCGCCAAGCCCGCGTCGGCCTTCACGAAAGCGTCCAGACTTTGACGCACCATCTTGGCGACAGTGTCCGTCATATCCTCGAGATCCGGCGGCAACGGTGCACGTCCTTGATCGTTCAAGGACGCGGCGCGCTTGGCGACGTTCACCGCCAGGTCGCCGATGCGCTCGAGATCGTTGTTGATCTTCAAGCACGCGGCGACGAAGCGCAGGTCGCCGGCGACGGGGTGGTGCAGCGCGAGGACCTTGAGGCAATCGACCTCGAGCTTCACCTCGGCGCGGTCGATCGCTTCGTCGCCCGCCATCACCTCGTGCGCGATGTCGGCCTTTCGTGTTTGAAGGGCCGTGAAAGCGCGGCGAACGGCGTGTTCGACCTGGGCGCCGACGGAGAGCAGGGCTTTCTCGAGGTCCTCGAGATCGTGTCGTAGATGTTGGCTCATGGGATCAACCGAAGCGTCCGGTGACGTAGTCCTCGGTCTCCTTCAGGCGCGGGGCCATGAAGATCTTCTGGGTGGTGCCGTACTCGACGAGTCGGCCGAGGTACATGAGGGCGGTGTTGTCGCTCACGCGCGACGCCTGCTGCATGTTGTGGGTAACGATCAGGATCGAGTAGTGACCCCTGAGTTCATCGATCAGGTCCTCGATCTTGCCGGTCGCGATCGGGTCCAGGGCGGAACACGGCTCGTCCAGCAACAGGACTTCGGGCTCGGCGGCGATGGCGCGCGCGATGCACAGTCGTTGTTGCTGACCACCGGACAGGCGCAGCGCGCTGTCCTTGAGCCGGTCCTTGACCTCGTCCCACAGTCCGGCACCGCGCAGGCTCTTCTCGCACACGGCGGCGAGCTCGTGCTTGTCCCGCACACCATCGATGCGCAGGGAATAGATGACGTTCTCGAAGATGCTCATCGGGAACGGGTTCGGCTTCTGGAACACCATGCCGATGCGCTTGCGCAACTCGATGACGTCGACGGTCGGGCCGTAGATCGGATCGCCGTTCAGCTGCATCTCGCCCTGGATCCGCACCGAATCGATCAGGTCGTTCATGCGGTTGACCGAGCGCAGCAACGTCGACTTGCCACAACCCGAGGGGCCGATCAAGGCCGTGACCTTGCCGCGCGGAACGGTCAGACTGACGTCGTGGAGCGCTTGGGAGTCGCCGTACCAGAGGTTGAACTTCTTGACGTCGAGGACGCTCAGATCGCGCTCGACCTCGCTGTGCGTGACGGTCGGGAAGGGCTCGCCACGCGAGATCGACTCAAAGAGTCCGCCGATCTTGGGGGCCGAGTACCTGTCGTCGCCGGTCACACCACGGCTCGGGCTGGCGCCCGGTTCTTGCGAATCGGCGGCGCTGAAGGGCGGTGTGGGTTCTTGCGTGTCTTGGAGATTCATGAGTCGGTGCTCTAGTGGGCTGCGCGGAACCGGCGTCGCAAACGAGCACGGATCCAGATGGCCATCAGGTTCAAGGAGACGACGATGCCGATCAGCAGGAGCGTTGTGGTGTAGACCATCGGTTTGGCGGCTTCGCTGTCCTGGCTCTGGAACCCGACGTCGTAGATGTGGAAGCCGAGGTGCATGAACGAGCGGTCGGGGAAGACGTAGGGGAACGTCCCCAGGTCGACCGGCAGATCGGGCGCGACCTTCACCGCGCCGACCAGCATCAGGGGTGCGACCTCGCCAGCGCCGCGCGCGATCGCGAGGATCGTGCCCGTCATGATGCCGGGTTGTGCGCGCGGCAGGACGATGCGCCAGATCGTCTGCCACTTGGTCGCGCCGCAAGCGTAGGACCCTTCGCGCATCGAGTTGGGCACCGCGGACAGCGCTTCCTCGGTCGCGACGATCACGACCGGCAAGGTCAACAGCGCCAACGTCAACGACGCCCAAAGGATGCCGCCCTTGCCATAGGTCGGTTGCGGCAAGCTCTTCGAGAACAGCAAATCGTCCACGCCGGCGCCGACGATGTAGCAGAAGAAGCCGAGGCCGAAGACGCCGAATACGATGGAGGGAACGCCCGCCAAGTTGTTCACAGCGATGCGAACCAGGCTCGTCAAAGGTCCTTGTTTCGCGTATTCGTGCAGGTACAGAGCCGCCAGGACGCCGAACGGCACGACCAGCAAGGTCATGATCAGCGTCATGACCACGGTTCCGAACAGTGCCGGCCAGACGCCGCCCTGGCTGTTCGCCTTGCGCGGCTCGTCGAACAGGAACTCGCTCCAACGGCTCGCGTAGACGCCCAGCTTCTCACCGAAGGACAGCTGGTTGGGCTGAACGGCGCGCACGATGTCGTCGATCGGAAGGTCGACGACGGATCCGTCGGACAGGCGAAAACCCATCGTGTAGCGCGAGTTCACGCGGCGCAACTCGTCGATCCGCGCGGCGAGCGGGTCGTACTCCGCTTTGGCTTCGGCCACGACGCGCGCGTAGTCCTCGCGTGCCTTGGCCACCGCTGCAGGGTCCGCGGAGTCTCGGCCCTCGATCCAGCGCAGGTCGAGTCGAGCGGACTCCTGCATGCGATTGATGCGCCCCAGGTCCTCCTTCTCGATGCTTCGTGCCGTGTGGAAGCGTGCCCGCACGTCTGCGTGGACCTTGCTGAACCGCTCCCAGATCCGCGCGGGCTCGGACTCCAGGACGACGCCGTCGACGGTGTAGTGGACCGGAACTCCATAGAGCCGTCCGGTGGACTGACGCTCGACGACGACCGCCCATGCGGGCTGGGACTCGTTCGTGACCAGGGTCGTGTCGACCCAATCGAAGTTGGTGCCGGACTCCTCGAAGTTGCCCGTACGGAGCAAACGGCGTCCGATCTCGACGGGGCGGTCGTCGGCCGTGGAGGCCAATCGATCACGGACGTCCTGGGGCCAAGCGGCCATCGTTTCGGCGGAGGGTCGGTAGGTGTCGGTCTGGGTCACCTGCCCGAACACCGTGTCCCCGGTCGCCAGCTCCAACTGCGTGATCGGCTTGGGCCAGAACGTGCGTCCGCCTTGCCAGAAGATCAGGCCGAGCAGGCCGACGATCATCACCAGACCCAGGACCAACGAGCCGCCCGTCAGCCAGACCATCGGCTCACCTTGTGCGACCAACGTGCCGCCTGTCCTGCGCCGGCGATGCTGGGCGGAGAGGTGCGGCTCGGGCAATTCTTGTTGGGAGAGACTCACGGGAGAACCGTCAAAGGGCGTGGGTGCGCTTGCGGAAGTGTCGGCGCACCAACTCGGCGAAGGTGTTCAGGATGAAAGTCATGCCGAACAACACGGTGGCCGCCAGGAAGAGCGTGCGATAGTGGCCGTCACCACGAACGGCTTCGGGCAGTTCGACGGCGATGTTGGCCGACAACGTGCGGAACCCGTCGAAGGCGTTCCAACGCATGATCGGAGTGTTGCCCGCCGCCATCAGCACGATCATCGTCTCGCCGACGGCGCGCCCCAGGCCGATCATGAGTGCCGAGAACAGGCCGCTCATCGCGAAGGGAATGACGATGCGCGTCGCTGTCTGCCATTGGGTGGCGCCGGCACCGAGCGAACCTTCGCGCAACGCGGACGGGACCTCGCTGAGCGCGTCCTCCGCGAGCGTATAGATGATGGGAATGATGGCGAAACCCATCGCGAAGCCCACGATCATCGCGTTGCGTTGGACGTAGGTGTCGACCACGGTGCCCCGTGGGTCGAACCCAAGACCTTGCAGCGCGATGGACAGCACGGCCGAGATGGCGGTGGTCGCCACGAGGCCCAGCACCAAGCGGAGCAGGCAACTGCGCGCGATCGCCGTGCGGGTCGAGGTCGCTCGCTTGGCCAGGAAGGAGTTGCGGGACAAGCCCGATGCGATCGCGCAGATCAACGCCGACACCGGCAACAAGAGGAAGAACCAACCCCCGAAGGCGGAGCCGATCTGACCGTCGAGCCAGGCCTCGGTGTCGCCAGCGAACAACAAGGACTCCATCGGTCCGCCGCCCAACATGGCGCCCAACAGGCCGACCGGAATGCAGAGCGCGATCGAAACGAATCGCTGCCACCCGGAGTACTTGACGGC
>JAJDEX010000058.1 GCA_029259575.1 Planctomycetota bacterium
AGGACCCCGCCGCCGCCAGCCGAGCGTTGGGCCAAAGCGTGACGTTGACGTTGGGCCTGGGCGTGGTCGCTTGCCTGGTCGGCATCCTGGTTTGGTTCGGCTTCGAGTCGAGCATGCTGCACTCGGCCGAGTGGAACCTGGACGCGGCGCAAATCGCCGACGCGCGCATGGCGTTGATCGTGCTGCTCGCGAACCTGGCCGCCGGGTTCTGCCTGCGACTGCCCTATGCCGTCTTCGAGGCCAACCACGACTTCGTCGTCCGCAACCTGATCCAGGTCACGGGCCTGCTGTTGCGCTTGGGGCTGACGGTCGTGTTCCTCGAGACCGAAGCGACGCTGTTGATGCTGGCCTGGGTCCAGATCCTGGTCGCCGCGGTCGAGTTCGTCGCCGCCTTGACGATCGGACGTGCGCGTCACCCCGACATCCGCTTCCGTCCGGCCGCGCTGCAGTCCGCCGCGGTCCGGAGCCTCCTGTCGTTCAGCATCTTCGCGTTCCTGATGAACATGGGCGCGATGCTGGCCTTCCAGATCGACGCGCTCGTCATCGGCAATTGGTCGCATCCGTCGCAGGTCGCGATCTACGGGATGGGCAACAAGATCTTCGAGCCGTTGATCCAGCTGCTGCTGGCGATCGGCATGGTCGCGATGCCGATGGCGACCGCATTGCGCGCGCAGGGCAAGGACGCCGAGCTGCAGGACGTGTTCCTGAAGTGGTCCAAGGTCGCGATGTGCATGGTCGTGATGCTCGGGACGTATCTGCTGGTCATGGGACCCGAGTTCCTGGCCTGGTGGCTCGGCGACGAGTTCGATCCCGAGGCCGGCGTGCTGCTGCAGATCCTGATGGTCTCGTTCCTGTTCTTCCTGCCGGTGCGCAGCGTCGCGTTGCCAGTCTTGATGGGCTCGGGACGACCCAAGGGGCCCGCGTTCGGGTTGGTCGCGATGGGCGTGCTCAACCTGGTGATCTCGTTGGCGCTCGTGGGTAAGTACGGCGTCCGCGGCGTCGCGATCGGGACCGCCGTACCCAACGTGCTGTTCGGTTGCGTGTTCATCGGTGTGGCGGCACGACAGCTAGGGCTCACCGCCGGGAACAACGTGGGATACGTCGTCGGCCGCGCGGTGCTGGGCGTCGTTCCGGGTTTGACGCTGCTGCTGGGCATCAAGTTCGGCCTCGGCGCGGACGGGTTCTGGGCGCTGTTCCTCTCAGGATTGGCGTTCGTCGGTGTGTTCGGGATCACGCAAGTCATGTTCGTCTGGCGCGGCGACCGATACCTGGATCTGTACGGCCTGGTTCGCGCGAAGCTGGGGCGCACCACCTGATGCCCTATCTCGTCGCCGTACCGATCCTGATCGCCTTGGTCGTCGTGACCGAGCTGTTCTTCCGCGCGCGCAATCGGCGTCTGGGCTACTTCGTGCTGCAGGCGTACTCGCGACTCAGGTTGAAGCTGGACCGCGAGATCCTGCCGGACCTGGAACCCGAGGTGCGCATCCACGTGAACGCCGATGGCGAGCGCGGAGGTCCTTCGCCCGGCACCGACGTCTATCGCGTGTTGGTCGTCGGCGGCAGCGCGGCCGAGTGCTACCTGTTGGACCAGGACAGTCAGTGGCCGTCGGTCATCGAGCGCCGCTTGAACGAACCCTCGAGCTTGGCCGCCCTCGGAGAGACGCGCGTGCACGTGGGCAACATCTCGCGCTCGCTGGTCAACTGCGATTACCTGACGATGATCATGGGCAAGGTGCTCGATCGCTTCGCGCGACTCGACACGGTGATCACGTTCGTCGGCGCCAGCGATGTCGTCGCGTGGCTCGAAGCGGGTACGCCGGCGACGATCGACAAGCCCGTGCACTCGATGGACTACGCCTTCAACGACCATCCGCAAGCGACGTTCGGCTGGAGCCCGAAGCGCACCGCGACTTGGCGCCAGGTCGGGCGGGTTCAGCGCAAGCTCATGCGCCCGGAGGACGTGCGCGAGAACGTCGGGCGACGCATCGGCAAGAACCGCACGATGCGTGCGGCCGCGACGACGCTGATCGACGAGGTGCCCGATCCCGCGCCGATGGTGGCCTACTTCGAAGAGCACTTCCGCCGCATGATCCAGGCTGCCCAGGGCCGCGCCAAGCGTGTGCTCGTCGTGCGTCAACCCTGGTTCGAGAAGGAGTTCACGGCCGAGGAGAACGCACGCCTCTGGAACTTCGGCAAGGGCCGCCCCTACGAGCGCGAGCTGGACACGTACTACACGCACCGGGTCGTCGCCGCCCTGATGCGCGCCGTGGACGAGGCCGGGTCGCGGGTCGCCCGGGACATGGGTGTCGAGCAGCTGGACCTGATGCCCGTGCTCGAGCGCAGCTTCGACACCTACTACGACTTCCTGCACTTCACGCCCAAGGGCGCGGAGGGCGTGGGGAACGCGGTGGCCAGCGCCATTCTTCGGGAAACTCCGAAGCAGGCAGACGGGGCGGATCGAAGCTAGGATCGAGCACCTCGCTCGCCATGCCGTCCGTCTTTGAACTCACGGCCCGTAGCGTCCGCAGCGTCTACGGCCTCTTCATCCACACGCCTCCGTTCCTGGACAAGGACGAGTGGTTCCCCGGAGCCGTGCGCCTCGAGGAACACTGGTCGGCGATTCGCGACGAAGCGCTGCGTGTACTGGCCGCCGTCGACGACGTCCCGCGCTTCCACGAACTGCTTGGCGATCAAGCCGAGATCAGCGCCAACGACAGTCATGCTTGGCACATGTTCGTGCTGCGCGCTTACGGGCAGGATCAGGCGGGGAACATGTCGCGTTGCCCGCGCACGGCTGAGCTCTTGGCGTCGATGCCCGAGGTCACGTCCGCGACGTTCTCGATCCTGGAAGGCGGCAAGCACATCCCGGCGCACCGTGGTCCGTACCGCGGCATCCTGCGCTATCAGTTGGGTTTGGTGATCCCGAAGAGCGACGACGGCACACCGCTGGCCGAGTTACGCGTCGCCGACCGCAAGTACATCTGGCGCGATGGCGAAGGCGTGCTGTGGGACGACACGTATGAGCACGAGGTCTGGAACCGTTCCGATGGCTATCGGATCGTGTTCCTGCTGGACGTCGAACGCCCGAAGATGCCGATCATCCCGCGCACGATGCACCGGATGATCTACGGCCTCGTCGGCCGATCACCCGGGATGAAACGCTTCCTGGAGCAGAGCGAAGTGCCGGCGGTCGCGTTGCGCGACCCGGCCTGAGGCTCAGTCGCGCCGGCGCCCGAGCAGCGCCTGGCCGATCAGGCCCAGCAGCACCACGTTGAACACCGACACGAGGTGCGTCGCGATGCCGCTCGACACGGCGGCGGCTTCGGTGGCGCCCATCGCCTTGAAGCCGAAGGCCCAGGCCAGGTCCAGCGAGCCGAACGACGCGAAGCCGTTGATCGGGAGTTGTGCGGCGAGGATCGAGAGGCCGCTGCCGAAGAACGCTTCGGCCGGCGACAACACGTCCAAACCGAGTGCGCGGGCCAGCGTCGCCCAGAACAGGAACACCAGGAACCAAAGCGGCAACGTCCACAACGCGGCGCCGAGTAGCTGGCGGCGTTCCAGAGACGCGAAGGCCTCGCGCAGCTGCACGGCGAAGCCCATGGCCTTCTCGCCGAGCTTCGTGCGATCCAGGCGAACCATTCGTGTGAACCACTGGACGATCCCGACCAGACGCTCGCCTTGGAAGCAGAGCCAGGCGAACACGATCGTCAACGGCACCAGAACGAGCCCTAGCTGCGTCATCCACGCATGCGACGCGTTGACCGCTGTGCCCACGACCAAACACGTGATCGAGATGGTCCCGACGACGCACGCGAGGTCGAGCAAGCGCGAGACCGCCAGCACCATCGCGCCCTCGGCCACGCGCCGGTCCTGGTACCTCTTCAGGAACAGCGGCAACGACGCGTCCCCCACCTTGGCTGGCAGCACGAATGCGAACAGATTGTGGACCATCACGATCTCGAGCAACCGCGCAAAGGGCTTCGGCTTCGAGTCATCCAGCAGACACGTGAACCGGCCGACGCGGCAGCCCAACGTCGCCAGGTGTACCGCGAATGTGAAGGCGTAGACCTTGGCGTCCAGGCGGCCCAGCGCCTCGGTGACGGCGTCGGGACGAATCCCGGCCCACCACAAGAGGAGTCCGACCACCGCGATCGCGATGGCCAACGACAGAACGGTGCGCGCGACCTTGTTCACGCGGCGCTACCGCAGCCGTGACTTCTTGTCGATCAGGTCGGCGACGAGGCCGAGCGATACGACCTGGACCGCCGCGAGGAACAACACAACCGTCTTGTCGCCCAGGTTCGGCGCGTCCTCGACGCGGAAGATGTCCCAGTAGAGGCTGATACCCAACATCAGCGACAGGATGCCGAACAGGGGATAGAAGATCTTGAGCGGACGGAAGTAGAGCACCGTGCGCACGATCAAGCCGGCGAAACCGAGGGTGTCGCGGATGGGCCGAATCTTGGAACGGCCCGAGCGCGTGGCGTAGTCGATCGCGACGTACTCGACGTGGTGCCCGTTCGTCAGCGCGGCGAGGCTGATCGTCGTCGTGAAGCTGAACCCGTCCGGGATGATCGGCAGGTAGCGCAGCACGAGGTCACGACGAATCGCGCGCAGACCGGAGTTCAGGTCCGGAATCGGTCGGCCGGCGAGATAGGACGCGAGCCAGCGCAACACGTTCTTCGCCGGACGACGGATCATCGGGATGTTGACCTCGGGACCGATGCGTGCGCCGACCGCCATGTCCGCGCCGTCGTCCACGTGGCTGAGCAACTCGCGGATGCGGTCCTCGGGATAGGTCCCGTCCGCATCGGTGATCACGATGGTCTGGTGCGCCGCGGCGATGACGCCGGTCTTCAACGCAGCGCCGTACCCCCGGTTGGTGTGGTGGGTGATGACGCGCAGCACGTCGAACTCGGCCTCGAGGACCTTGAGCTTCGCGGCGGTCGAATCGCTCGAGCCGTCGTTGACGACGAGCAGTTCGTAGGGTGCTCCGACGTCCAGGGCGGCGAGGCGCCTGACGACGCCATCGATCCCCAGTTCTTCGTCAAAGGCGGGAACGACCAGGGTCACGCCCTCGGCGGTGTACGGCTTCGTGTCTTGCATCGGGTGGGTCCGGTGGACAGGAGGGTATCGACTCAGGGGCCCAGCTTCCCGAGGACCTTTCGAGTCATCCCGGTCAGAGGCAGTTCCTCGAGTTCTCCGGGGGCCACCCAGCGCCCGAGATCAGGCCGCTTCGGAGCACCCGTCGCCTGGCGCAGAACGGCGCGAATCCGGTGTTTGGTGATCGAATGGCGCAGGTTCGCCAGGACCTCGTCGAGCTCCAGGGGGCCCGCGAACTCGGCCGGGAAGAGGCCACTGAGGGAGCCCGCATCATTCTCGATCTCGCGCGTCGGCAGCTCCCACATTCCGGCCATCCGACCATCCTCGGGACGCTGGACGAGCAGGATCCGGTCGCCATCGGTCGCCAGAGCGAGCTCGAGGGCGACCTCGATGGGCGGCTGCTTGACCTTGGGTCGCGGGCGCTCGGCCACGGTTCCAGCCTTCCTGGAGGCGCAGGAGCGAGCCACGGGACAGTCGTCACATCGCGGCGAGCGGGGCGTGCAGACGGTCGCGCCGAGCTCCATCAGGGCCTGGTTCCAGGCGCCCGGGGAATTGTCCGGCACGAGCGCTTCAGCGAGCTCCCACGAGTGGCGCTTCAGGGCTGCCGCTTCGAGGTCCAGGTCGAAGAGCCGCGCGAACACGCGCTCGACGTTGCCGTCGACGAGCGCCGCGGGTTCCTCGAACGCGATCGAGCGGATCGCGCCGACCGTGTACGGACCGATGCCCGGCAGCGCGCGCAAGGCTGCGTCTTCGGACGGCATGCGTCCTCCGTGATCCCGGACGATCGCCTGGGCCGCCGCGTGCAAGGAACGTGCGCGGCGGTAGTAGCCGAGGCCACTCCATTGCGTGAGCACGTCGTCCTCGTTCGCCTCCGCGAGATCCTGGATCGTCGGGAAGCGCTCGAGGAATCGCGTCCAGTAGTCGATCACCGCCTCGACGCGCGTCTGCTGCAGCATCGACTCGCTGATCCAGATCGCGTACGGATCGCTCGTGCGACGCCAGGGCAGATCGCGCGCGTGTTCCGCGTACCACGCCGTGAGACGCTCGACCAGTCGTCGGCGTCGCGCGGCGGTCGGCATGGCGAGCGTCGTGCTCATCGCTTCTTGGCGTCTCCGCGTCGTTCGAGGGCTTCGAGCAGCTTGACAGGGTCGCGTTCGAACGAGCCGGGCAACATGTTCAGGTCGCTGTGTTCGACGTGATCCAGCAGTTGGAGCACGATCAGGACCATGCCCTCTTCGGTGGGATGCAGGCGGTCCTCCTGGAACGGGGACGCGCCGTCACGCGGCCAGGGTTGGCCCTCCCAGGAAAGTACCTCCCCGCTCTCGATGCGCGCGATCGTCGCCGACAAGTCGTAGAACGTGACGCGCGGGCGCGCATCCGCCCATTCCCTTACGCGCGCGTCGAGCAGCGGGATCGTGTCGACCTCGGGCACCTGGTTGCTGGTCAACATGGGACCGATCGCGAAGTGCATGTCGGGGAACCCGCAGACGACGATCGGTGCCTGGATGCGATCCAGAATGGCGAGGCCCTCTTCGAGCTTCGGCATGCGCTCGGACTCGACGTTCGAGCCGTAACCGAACCAGAACGGGAAATCGAACGCGAAGACGATCGTCGGGTCGTGGGCCAACGCCTCCTCGACCATCCGATCCCCGAACTTCCTCGGATCCAGGAACGTCATTTCCGAGGCCAGGTCCGCGGGCTCCTCGTGTGCGATCGTGATCGCTTCGTCGAGCGCTTCCGCCAGGTTCACGGGGATGCCGAAGCCCGCGGAGCCGCTGGCGCCGATCACGGCGATGCGTTGGTACAGGTTAATGCCTGTCGACTCTGGTTCCGGTGAGCGGACCGAGCACGAGAGCGTGGAAAACGTGAGGACGGCGAGGAGTAGAACGGGAACCTGGGAGCGCATGCCGGGTATCGTAGCGGCCCGACCTGGCCCAAGTCCTCGACCTCTTCGGCCGCATGGCGAGCGGCCCCGACCGAATCATGACTTCCCCCGCGGACGACGCCCGAGCGGCCACCTCCATCCGATTGCCCGGCCGGGACCTGCCCGGATCGGCGCACACGGCCTTCGCCGTGGTCCTGCTGATCACGCTGATCGCGGCGCTCGGATCCGCGTTGACGGGAGATTGGGTCTGGGACGACCTCGTCCTGGTGCAGCGCGCGCCTGAGGCGCAGTCCTTGAGCGCAGCGTTCGGGAGCTTCTTCGAACCGCACTGGGCGTTCGAGAACCATGGCTTGAACGAGCAGGTCGGGTACTGGCGCCCGCTGACCAAGCTGTTCATCGCGTTGCCGCGCGCGCTCGGAGCCACCGAGGCGACGCCGCATCACCTGTTGAGCCTGTTGTGCCACCTGGCCGCCAGCTGGATGGCGTTCCGTCTGATGCGTCGATTGACCGGACACGCATTGTTCGCATGGTGCGTGACGTTCCTGTTCGCCCTGCATCCGGTTCAGGTCCAGGCCGTCGGCTGGGTGTCGTCGATCAACGATCCGTTGTGCGGATTCCTGGTGCTGTGGTCGTTGGATGCGTTCGTCGCTTGGCGGCGCAACGGATCGCGGGGAATTCCGTGCGTCGCATCGATCGCATGCTTGTTGGCGGTCCTCGCCAAGGAACAGGGACTGGTCCTGTTTCCCTTGTTGATCGCGCTCGATCTGTTCGTGCTGGGAGCCCGCAAGCAGAGCCGTGCGTGGTTGGCGTATCTGCCTTTCGCACTCATCGGCCTCGC
>JAJDEX010000571.1 GCA_029259575.1 Planctomycetota bacterium
GTCGCATGAGTCGTACGCAGATCGACACACGGACACGAGCCTTCGCCGGGTACGCCCTGGCCCTCATCGGACACGCATCCTCCGATCCCGAAGTGCGCAGGACGATCGTTGCGGAAACGGCGACCATCCTGATGCAGACCCACTTCCCGACCGCGGACGTGAAGGTCGCTTCGATGATCGCGTTCGGTCTCGTTCCCTTGGATCCGGGTCCCCCGCTGGATCAGCCGTTCCGTTCGACCGAGGTCCCCACCACCCGTCAAGAGCAGATCCACTTCCTGTGGAACTACCTGGACCCCTTGCAGCAGCGCGCCAACCAGCGCAGTCGCAAGGACGTGGTCCTGGCTCACGTCCCGCGAGCGATGGCGCGCCTTCTCGTGGCGGACGGGATCGACATGCCCGAACCGGAAGTCCTGAGGGAACTCGTCGCCAGGCAACTGCTCGAAGTGATTGCCCCGCGCGGCCCCTACTCGAGCGCACTCATTCAGCAAGGCGCTGCGATGGCATTGGGCCAGATCGGAACGGCGTCCGACCTGAAGATCGATGGAGAGATCCTGCAAGGGCTCTTGGATGCCACGACCACGGGGGATCAATCCGTGCGGCGATTCGCGATGATCTCGTTGGCGCAAGCAGGGTCCACGCCTGGTCCCGGTGGATCTCCCTTCGCTCGAACTGCGGATGTTCGTGCCCACCTCGAACGGTTGCACACCCGGTCCAAGACGAACACGCGCGCCTGGACCGTGCTCGCGCTCGGCGTTTTCGGGTACCACCTCGACGAGGCGGGTGTCATGCCCGACCTGGACGTCAGCCTGGCACTGCGGGCTGCAGCTTCGAAGGAGGGCAACCCGGAGACGATCGGTGCCTACGCCATCGCTCTGGGTCTTCGCAAGGACCCCGGCGCGGAGTCCGTTCTGTTGAAGCAGATGGAACGGCTCGAGGGACGCGACACGCCGCGCGGGTACTGCGCCGTGGGTCTGGGACTCCTGCAGGCGAGCAGCGCGGCGGATGCGATCCTGGACCTGGTCGAGTCGTCCAAGTATCGACCGGAGCTCCTGAAGCAGGCCTCCACCGGTTTGGCCCTGTTGCAACAGAAGCGCACCGTGCCCACGCTGATCGGCATGCTGTCCACGACGGAAGCCATGGCGACGCAAGCCGCGCTGTGCGGAGCGTTGGGACGCATCGGGGATCGGGACGCGGTCGAGCCTTTGCTGGAGCTCTTGCTCGACAAGCGCGAGGCCGCCTTGACCCGCGGGTTCGCAGCCGTGGCGCTCGGTGTCGTGTGCGATCCGTCGCCTCTTCCGTGGAGCGTGGAGCTGTCGCGCGACCTTCCGTATCGAGCCTCGACCGCGACGCTCGTCGGTGGCGGTTTGGGCGTTCTCGACATCTTCTAGTTCGACGTCAAGTGACTTGATCTCGAGAGGTTCCTGGGGCGCCACCGAGAGCTGCGGCCGCCTCAGGACCCCGCTCCCGTGGCCGGCTGACGGCCCCTCGGAGAATCGAACGGGGTTCAGGTGGGATCCAAATGTGGGTTCCGAGGAGCCGAGGAACCGCATTCCTGGCCTCTGGTGCCCACTTCAACCCCAGAACCGGTTCCAGGGGATTGCGGCCCCCACCCCAATTCCCACTCTAGAACACATCGCAAACGTTCGATCCTGGCTCGACGAGGAGAAAAGACCGTGTCTCACAAAATCACAGCAGTAGCAACTGGCGTCCTCAGCATCCTTGCGTATTCCACGCAAGCACTCGCGCAAGACTGTGTCTATCCCCCGCCGCCGCCGGCGGGTGGAACGTTCCACGGTCCGGGAGACATCGTTCCCCCCGGCGCAGGTGCTGCTGGGCCAGGTGGTGGCGCAGGCCAACCCGGTCCGGGTGCGGGCACTCCGGGCAAGACCCCGGATCGGCCGAGCACGCCGGGTGCGGGTCCGGTGCCCGCCCCATCGGCAGGTTCGTCGAGCGCACCTGGTGCAACCGTGACTCCGCAGTCGCAAGTTTCGATCGACCCGATCGCGAACTGGGAACTGTGGTGGATCTACAACCGCGAGACCTACTTGAACCTGAAAGGTGCGATCGGTGAAGCCGGTCCCGGCACCATGGGTGACGAGTTCTACCTCGGCAACGGACAACGCAACCAGATGGTGGCGTCGCGCTTGCCCGACCCGGCGCTCGTGACCAGCCAGGTGTTGCCGGCCCTCTTGAAGGCCCTCGATGGCGAGCGCCAGGATGGCGTGTTGAACGGGACGATGATCTCGCTCGCGCGCATCGGTCAGCACCAGGACGCCGCACACCGCGCGGTCGTCCGAGAGCAGATCTTGGGGTTCCTCGGTGCTTCCAGCCAAGTCGTGCGTGAAACCGCAGTCCTGTCCCTCGGCATCCTGGGTGACGAGGACTCCGCCGAGTTGCTCGCGGATCTGTTCGCCGATCGTCAGGCGGGTCGCAAGGCCGTGCGTGACACCAAGGTCGATCAACGTACCCGCGCCTACGCGGGCTATGCCTTGGCCCTGATCGGTCAGACCACGGCCGATGCCGATCTGCGCGCCGCGATCGTGGCCGAGGCGGCCGGCATCCTGGACGCCCCTACCTTCGCCTCGTCCGACATCAAGGTCGCCGCGTCGATGGCGTTCGCGCTCATCCCCCTGGCACCCGGTCCGGCACTGGACGCCGAAGCGGAGGCCCCCACGGTTCCGACCACCCGTCAGGAGCAGATTGCCCTCTTGCTGGAGCACTTCGACCAGCGCAACCAGCGTGCGAACAAGCGTCGTCGCTCGGACGTCGTCCGCTCGCACTTCCCGCGCGCCATGGTGCGTCTCCTCGATCTAGATGGCGAGCCCTTCGCCGGCCAGGAGCAACTGCGTCAAGCCGTCGGTGCCCACCTGGTGCACGCGATCTCACGCTTCAGTCCCTACGACAACGACCTGATGAAGCAGGGGGCCGCGATGGCCCTCGGCCAGCTCGGAACCGCCGGCAACTCGGACCTCGACGGTGAGATCGTCGATGCCCTGGTCACCGCTTCGAAGGACGGCTCGCAACAGGTTCGTCGTTTCGCGCAGATCTCGCTCGCCCAAGTCGGCTCCCGCCCCGGTCTCGGTGAAGAGCCCTGGGCCCAGACGGCTGCGGTGCGGACGCACCTGGACAAGTTGCACAGCAGGGCCAAGACGACGATGCGCCCCTGGGCCGCCCTGTCGCTCGGCATCTTCGGCCACCACCTGATGGAGAACGACCAAGTGCTCTCCTCCGACATGGGCACCACGCTGCGCACGGCCGCCATGAAGGAAGGCAACCCGGAAGCGATCGGTGCCTACGCCATCGCCCTCGGATTGCGGAAGGACCAGGAAGGGGTCGAGGTCCTCATGAAGATGATGGACAAGCTTCAAGGCCGGGATGCGGCTCGCGGCTTCTGCGCGGTCGGACTCGGCATGATGCAGGCCACCGACGCGGCGGATCCGATCTACGAGATCGTCGAGGAGTCCCGCTTCCGTCCCGACCTGTTGCGCCAGGCCTCGACCGGCCTCGCACTCTTGCGTCAGACGCGCACCGTTCCGATGCTCGTCGACATGCTCAGCAGCACCGATGCCATGGCCACCCAGGCCGCACTTTGTGGTGCGCTGGGACGGATCGGGGATCGCCACTCGGTCGCTCCCCTGCTGGAACTGCTGGCCGACAAGGGCGAAACCGCCAACACGCGCGGGTTCGCCGCGATGGCGCTCGGCATGGTTTGCGATTCCTCGCCGATGCCTTGGACGGTCGAACTCTCCCGTGACCTCCCTTACAGCTCGTCGACATCGACACTGCTGGGGAGTGGTTCGGGCGTGCTCGACCCCCACTAGATTCCAAGCTCAGGGACAGACACGAGGCCGGGGTCGCACACGCGTGCGGCACCGGCCTCTTCTCGTATCCGTCGCGATCGGCCTCGCGAAGCCTGCTGCGCCGAACCCTCTCTTGGTGGACCGTCGTAGCTGTGCGCAGGAGCCCGTGGTTCCGATCCAGCCGCAGTTCAGCCGGGCCGGGGCAGGTCCGTTCCGGCACGGAGCACGCGCACCCGAACGCCGTGCTTGCTCGCGTCCCAGAGCAGTGCGTGCAGCCCCTGTCCCAACGTCACGCCCCTGGCGATCCAGAGTTCGGAGGGCAGGGCCTCCCGCAGCAACGTGCGGGCCCGACGAGGTGTGGCGGCTTCGGCGAGCGGCGTGCGTCCGGCCAGTGCCAGAAGTCGTCGGGCGCGTCGTCGGCGCATGGGATCGAGGACCAACCGGGCTCCAGGAGCCGGAGGTGCCGGCAGCAGGATGCGGGCCGTCGTTCCGCGACCCGGGGCGGTTTCGAACTCCAAGGTCGCTTCCAGTTCCCGAGTCGATTGGAGCACGCTGTCCGTTCCCCAGCCCGTACCGGCCCCCCCACTACGCCCCGGCGTGAACAGCGCGCGCACACCTTCGTGGGACAGTCCCGGACCTTGGTCGATGACCTCGATCACGACGCGCAAGCCGTCCTGGCGGGCGACCAGTTGGACGGTCTCTCCGGCCGGGCTCGCCTCCAGGGCGTTGAGCGTCAGGTTCGCCACGGCGCGCGCCAGGGTCGCCTCTTCGGCGAGTACGCGCAGGTCGGCCGGGCACGCGAGAGTCACCCGGGCTCCACCGCTCCGGCGCGCATCCTGGGCCGAGCGTCGTACGCGCTCCAAGGTCGGAGCCAGTCGAAGCGCCTGGGAGGTGGGCTGGGATGGAGCGGTACGCCGCCCATTGGGAAGCGAGGCGACGCAGAGGTCCTTCGCTTGCTGCAGGGCCTTGCCCAAGCGATCGACTTGCGCCGCCGAAGGTTCCATGCGTACCCGCTCGAGTTGCATGAGCGCGTGGGTGAGTTCGTTGCGCAAGTCGTGGGTCAGCCCAGCCGCGCGTCGTCCGAGCTCGAGCAGCGGATCCGGGGGAGGCGGCGGCGTGCACCGTTCCAGCGAAGCCGCGACGAGGCCCGCCAGGGCACACAGCTGTTCCGAGTCGAGGGCCAGCGGACCTGGAGCTTCGATCCACAGGACGCCGCCGGGATCCACGCCCCGCACGGGGGCGGCCATGACCTGCCACGTGCCCCGGGCCGCAGCCCGAGGGCAACGCAGGGGATCGAGCCAGGCCGAGCGACCTGGCAGCACCGACCGGACCCGGCCCCAGTCCACGGCGCGCGGGTCGAGGTCGGACCCACAGATCGGGGATCCACGGTGAGGTAGCCAGGCCACCCGATTGGCCCCGAGTTCTTGGGCCAATTCGGCCATCAGAGCGCTCGGGGCGGGGACCCACCCACCTCCCAGGACCTTGGCCAGACTGACCAGGGGCCCGAGTCCGAGGCCCGGGGGCTGGAAGGACCCGGAATCCGTCCCCGGGGCGTCTCCCCCGGATGACGTCTCATCGGCCCCCTCAAGGGGGCCAGGAAGGTCCGTGAATCCAGCCCCCCGGGCCTGGGATGCGGGGCGTGTCAAGTCCTCCGGAGGCGATGGCACCTGGAGTGAGTGATTGGTGGTGTGCGGATCCACGGCGGCAGTCTGCCGAACCGGGGCCCCCGGTGGAAACCCCACGCCCCGTACCTGCTAGGACTTGTCCGCCGATCGAGATACGGAGGGGCCGGCCCATGCGTGGAGAGACCTTCCCCGTACCGAAATCGGACGACCTGGCTCCGGACAGGCCCCTCGCTCGATCCCCGCGCTGCCCACCCCCACGCCCCCCCCAGGAGGTTCCCCAGAGGGCCCTCAGCGGGGTCCCAACGGGGCAGAGCGGCGAACGATCCCGCTTGGGTGCATCTATGTTCCCGCTTGGGAACGCCACCCCTTCATCGGCCCCACATGATCCATCCCGAATCTCAAGTCCCCTACCTGAACCTGGGCGCTCGATCGCCCCTGAGAGGGCTGTGCGGACCACATTCGGCTTGCAACGGGCGAACGCCCACCTCTATCCTTCATCCCCCGTCCAGGCGGCACGTCCCTTGCTCCTGACCCCCGGATCGAACGCCCAGTCTCTCTCGGCGGATCCAGCTGACAGAACCTGATGCAAGCGGCCCGTCATCTCGGGCCGCGGACGTTCACCAGAGTTCGATCCGAAACCCAAGTCCACCCCTTCACGAATCATGAAGAAGCTTCTCTTGCTAGGCGCCATGATGGCCACCGGCACTCTGGCCCTCGACAGCATCTCCATGGGCCACGGCGGTACCTACCGCGGCCCCGGCGACACCGTTCCCCCCGGCGCAGGCGGCGGCGGAGGTGGTGGTGGCGGTTCGGGCGCACCTGGCCCGGGTGGCTCGGGACCTGGCCCTTCCGGCCCGTCCACGCCCGGTAGCGGTGGCCCCGGTTCGCCCGGTGGTGCTGCTGGTCAGCCTGGCCAGTCCGGCGGTCCCGTCCCGGCGGCCGCGGTCGACTCCGGACCGGACCTG
>JAJDEX010000572.1 GCA_029259575.1 Planctomycetota bacterium
CGGGCGAGGACGGCGACGCGCTGTGGACCGGCGCGATGGACCGCGTCGTGATTCGTCGCAAGGATGGGCGGATCGTCAGCGCCGACATCATCGACCACAAGACGGACGATCCGGCCGGAGGCCTCGAGCCGCTGATCGAACAGTATCGCTCCCAGATGGAGAGCTACCGCGCAGTGCTCGCGCATCAACTCGATCTGGATCCCGACTGCATCCGATGCCGGCTCGCCTTCCTGCGCGTCGGCGAAGTGCGGGACGTCTGACCGCGGGCCGCTCCCGGCCATGCGCCGGGATTCCGACCAGCCGGCGCCTCAGTCGGACGCGGGTTCGGGCTCTGCTTCGATCTCGGGCAGCGGCGCCGCACCGAGCGCAACGCGCAGGGCGTTCTCGACGTCCCGCGGCGGATCGGCGGGCGGCAGCAGCGGCACCGGGTCCTGTCCGATGCGTCGCGTCGACCGCCAACCACGACAGTACGCGATGCGCACCTCGCCCAGATCGATCTCGGTGGCGACCGCGTGATGATCGGCGGGGAGTCCGAGGATCGGCCCGACCAGGCTGGTGGCGTCATGCCCTTCGCCGGGATGACCGATGAGGAGTTCGAGCGCGGTGGGGGCGATGTCGATCAAGCCGACGCGCTCGCTGCGCACGGCCGGCGACGTGTCCGGGTGGTGGATCACGAGCGGCACGGACATGGCCAGGTCGCCGGTCGTGACGAGCCCGCGCGTGCCCGCCAGCACGATCGTCGTGCGCGCGGCGAGGCCGTTTTCGTCGAGCGCGGCGCGCAACGCACCGACCGCTCGGTCGACCGGGCCCAACGTCTCGCCGCCGAGGTGCAACCACATGAGGAAGCCACCGTCGCTGACGGCGCGGTCGGCCAACCAGGAGCGCGCGATCGGTACGACCTGGTCCGGACCGTCGTACAGCTGACCGTCGTACTCCTCGAAACCCTGTTCGAGGCCCAGCGCGTTCGCCATCGGTGCGACGGCCACGACCGCCCCGGTCCAGACGTCCTGTTCGTAGCAGCGCTCGGCCATCGTCCACGACGCGGCCGACACGGGCTGGAAGAGCGTGTGGCAGCCCGAGTTCGTCGGGTGCAGACCGGTCAAGATCGCCGCGCAGTTGGCGCGCAGGTCGGGGCTGGCCGCGACGGCGTCCTCGAACTCGACGCCCTGGGCGCGCAACGCATCCAGGTGGGGAACGTCGACCTCGGGATCCGCGAGGTTGGCGAAGCGGTCGATCGTCAGCAGCAACACGCAAGGCCGCGGCGGAGCCGATTCGGCCGGCGGGCAACCGACGAGGAGCAGGGCTCCCACGAGAACCGCACAGTGAGCGAGCCGCCCGGCTCCCCGTTCGGTCCCGTGGGGGACCGGGGCGTGGCCCCGGATCCCGTTGGACGAACGGCTCACGATGTGCGGGCCGGCAGCGTTTCCAGGGGAGCGGCGGTCGCCGCGCACCCTAGATGCGCTCCTTGTAGGCCACGAAGTGGGCGCGCTTGGCGTTCTGGACCCACTTGTCCTTCTTGATCCGGTCGACGGAGACGTCGATCTTCGTGGACAGGCGCTCGAGCTTGGGACCGTCGAGGCTGGCGATCTGCTTGAAGGTGGTGATGCCCGCCTTCTTCAGCAGTTTCGCGTAGCCCGGACCGATGCCCTTGACCTGGGTCAGGACGTCGGTCCCCGACGTTTGCTTGGCGCTGGGGACGGGCTTGATCGTCTTCTGCTTGGTCGCCTTCGGGGCAGCCGCCTTCTTGGAGGACGCCTTCTTGGGCGCGCTCGCCTTGGCCGTGCTCTTGGTCGTCGACTTGGTGGTGGCCTTCGAAGCGGCAGCGGTCTTGGCTGCGGAGGACTTGGTCCCCGACGCCTTCGCAGCGGCCGCCTTCTTGGGCGCAGGCTTCGTCGCCGCAGCAGCCTTGCGCGTCGCGGTCTTGGCGGCGACAGGCGCGGCAGCTTCGACGTCCGCGAGCTTGGCGATCTGCTTCTCGGCGCGCTCGAGGTCTCGCTCGAGTCGCTTCGATTGGCTGATGAGGTCGCGCAGTTCCTTGGCCGCGATCTTCTCGCGCTGCTCGCCATCGGTGAGCTGCACTTCGAGCGACGCGATGCGCACCTGGGCGGCACCCAGTTCGTTGTTCGCCAACTCACGGGCACCTTCGAGGTCCTTGGTCCCCTCGGCCAACGTGCTGATCTCACCCTTGGCCTTGGCGACGTCCGACAGGGTCGTATCGACGCGCTCGGTCAATGCGTTGATCTTCTCGTCGCGCAACACGACCTCTTTGCCGGTGCGGTCGAGCTTGCGCTCGAGGTTCTGGTACGCCTTCTTCATCGCCGTCAGTTCCTTCGAGCGTTCCTCGAGGTCACTGATGCGCTTCGCAGCACGCTCGGCCTGGGCCGCGCTCTTGCTCTCGAGGCTGGCGTGACGGCGCTGCCAATCGGAGACGGAACCGGCCGTCTCCTTGAGCTTGCCGGTGAGCGGCTCGAGTTCGGCGATGCGTTCGTTGAGGCTCGCGACGGTTTCTTCCGAGGCCGCTTGGGCCTGGGCCTTGGCCTCCTCGAGGGCCGCGTGGCGATTCTGCCAGTCCTCGACCTGCGACTCGCTGGACTCCAGCTTGCCGATGAGGGGCTTCAACTCGGCGACGCGTTCCTGCAACTCGCGGATGCGTTCGTCGCCGGTTTCCGTGCGGCGGTTGGCGTCGGCATCCAGGGCGGCGAAGCGTTCTTCCCACTGCTGGATCATCGCCTTGTCGGCTTCGACCTGGACGAGCAAGGGCTCGAGTTCCATGACGCGCTTCTGCAGTTCGTCGATGCGATCGTCGTCCTTCTCGGCGCGTGCGTTCGTCTCGGCCTCGAGCGCCCCGTGGCGCTCCTCCCAGTCCGCGATCGTGGCTTGATCCGCCTCGACCTTGGCCAGCAGCGGTTCCAGCTCGGACACGCGATGTTGAAGCTCCTGGATGCGAGCTTGGGCGGACTCGGCGTGGTCGTTGGAGTCCGTCTCGAGCGCCGCGTGGCGCTCTTCCCACTTCGCGATCGTGGCCTGATCGGCTTTCACCTGGGCGAGCAGCGGTTCCAGCTCGGAAACCCGCCCTTCGAGCTCCTGGATGCGGTTCTGGGCCGATTCCGTGCGGGACGAGGCGTCCGCGCCGAGGGCGGCGTGGCGTTCCTCCCAGTCCGCGATCGTGGCCTTGTCCGTCTCGACCTGCACGAGCAACGGCTCGAGTTCCTCGACGCGTTCCTCGAGTTCGGCGATGCGGTTCGCAGCGGCCTCGGACTGACGCTTGGCTTCGTTCGCGATCTTCGCGTGCTCGTCCTGCCAGGTCCTCAGCTCTTCGCCGGTCAGGTCGACCTTCTCGATCAACGGCTCCAGCATCGCGATGCGTTCGGTCTGCTCTTCGATACGAGTTTGCAGCGCGGACTCGCGCTCCGCCGCGGCACTGCGCACTTGGCTCAGTTCCTTCTCGCGATCGGTGAGGCGAGCCTGGAACGGTTCGAGCACGACGATCTGCTGGCGCAGTTGCTTGGACTCGCTGGCGGCCTCTTCGGTGATGACCTTGACCTGGTCGCGCACGGCGCCCAGTTCGGCTTCGCGACGGGCGACGAGGGCTTCGAACGGCTCGAGTTCTTCGATGCGCGCCTGGAAGTGCAGGACCTGTTGATCCGTGGACAGCTCCTGGTTCGCGATGCGAGCCTTGGCGTCCGCCAGTTGACTCTGCAGCGGCTCCAGTTCGGCGACGCGCGAGCGCAGCTTGTCGGCGGTCGAACGCAACTCGATCACGGTGCGCTCGGTGGTCTTCAGCTTGTCCGGCAGCGGCGCGAGCGTCTTGACCTTCTGCTCGAGCTGGATCTTGGTCGCCTCGAGCGTGCGGATCTCGGTGGTGAACTTCTTCTCGAAGCCGACCTTCTGGTCGAGCAGCAGCTTCTCCTTGCCCGTCAATCGCTCGCGTGTTTCGAGCAGCGCTTCGCGCACCTTCTCGAGCTCCTTCGTGCGCGCCGTGGCTGTGACAGCGAGGTTGTCGCGCTCGGTCGTGAGGTCCTTGAACACGGTCGTCTTGCGGCGGGACTCCTGCTGCGCAGCGCCCAGCTCGCCCTCGGCCTGACGCAACGTCTTGGTCAGCGACTCGACGGCCTCCTCACGGTTGTCCATCTCGGACTCCATGACGCGCTGGATCTTCTCGGCTTCCTTCACCTGGGAAGAGAGCGCGTTGATCTTCTCCTGCATCCCGTCGAAGCTCGACTTGACGCGCCGCACCTCGACGTTGTTCTGGTTGAGGGCCGCGACCGCGGCCTCGCGGTCGCTCTCGGCCATGCGGAACTTGCGGTCCCACAGTTCCTGCTGAACCCGACGCTTGGTCTTGTTCTTTTCGGCGGTCAGGACGACCCCACCGACGAAGCCGACGAGGCTGCCGCCGAGCAGGAGAAAGACGATTTGAAGACTAGGAAGCATGGTCCGATTCCCTCGGTGGGTGCGCCCGATTCGAGGAGTCCCACGCGGAGCGTGGCGGGACTCAAAGGGCCGCAGAATCGCCTGATTCTAGCGAAGTGGACCCATCGCTTTCTCGCCTCAAACCGGCGTTGCTTGGCATCGTTTGCCGATGAGTACCCTTGCATTGCGGCCTCGAATCCGGTCCAGCGCAGGTTCTCCACAGGGTTCCCACCTCGCCTCGCCCCGTCCACCTCGCTGGCTGGCTCCTGCGCGCTAGGATGTCGCGTCGTGCTGCTGCGCGGTGCTCCGCCGATCCACTGGTGGATATGCCCCAGTTGCAGTGCCATCCCATTGCAGTGCCGCCCGATCCCGTGACCCAGCTCGAGCCCCTTCCCGTCGATCCGGTCGTGCCCGAGGTCCTGCAGGCCCTCGCCCAGCGCGGCGTATGCGTCCTCGTCGCCCCACCGGGCGCGGGCAAGACGACGCGTGTGCCTCCCGCCATCGCGGCCACCTTGCGGAACGGCCCGCATCCGGCGGTTTGGGTGCTCGAACCCCGGCGCATCGCCGCGCGGGCCGCCGCACGCCGGGTGACCCAGGAGCAGGGCGCGAAGCTGGGCGACGACGTCGGATATCGCGTCCGGTTCGACAACAAGGCCGGCAAGCACACGCGCGTCGTGTTCGTGACCGAGGGCATTCTGCTGCGGCGCCTGCAGGAGGATCCGTTCCTCGAGGGCGTCGGCGCGCTGGTCTTCGACGAGTTCCACGAGCGCCACCTGGACGGGGATCTGGCGCTGGCGATGGCGAAGCGGGTCCGGGACGAGGCGCGCGAGGACCTGCAACTGTGCGTCATGTCCGCGACGCTCGAAGCCGAGCCGGTGGCAGCTTTCCTGGCCAACGCGCCCGTCGTGGTCAGCGAGGGGCGCACGTATCCCGTCGAAACGCGCCATTTGTCCATTCAGCCGCGCGAGACCGAGGAGCAGTTGATCGTGCGTGGCGTCAAGGAGGCCCTGGCCTGGGGCGCGGGCGACGTCCTGGTCTTTCTGCCCGGGGTGGGCGAGATTCGGCGCGCCGGCAAGGCCCTTGGCCGGTTGAAGGACGCCGACGTGCGCGAGCTCTACGGGGACCTGCCGCCCGACAAGCAGGACGCGGCCCTGCGCCCCGGACCCCGGCGGCGCGTCGTGCTGGCGACCAATGTGGCCGAGTCTTCGGTCACCGTCGCGGGCGTGCGGGCCGTGGTCGACACCGGTCGCGCGCGCCAGCTGGGGCAGGATCCGGGCACGGGGTTGGACAAGCTGACGGTCGAACGCATCTCGATCGCTTCGGCCGATCAGCGGGCCGGTCGCGCCGGACGCGAGGGTCCAGGGCTGGCGATCCGGCTCTGGAGTCCCGCCGAGGAGCGCACCTTCCTGACCGCGACCGAGCCGGAGGTGCGCCGCATCGACCTGGCGGGGCCGGTGCTGCAACTGCTGGCGTTCGGCGAAGCGGACCCCGCGCGCTTCCCGTGGTTCGAGACGCCGCGCCGGGACGGCCTGCGACGCGCGCAACGTTTGCTGGACCTGTTGGGCGCGACCCGGGCCGGCAAGCTCACGCCGTTGGGTCGCGACCTCGCACGACTGCCCGTGCATCCGCGCTTGGGTCGCTTGCTGGTCGAAGGCCATCGTCTCGGTGTTCCCGATGCCGCCGCCTTGGCCGCAGCCACGCTGGCCGACCGCGATCCGTTCGTGCGCGGGAGCGGCGGTTCGCATCACGTGTCGGACTCGGACGTGCTCGATCGCGTGCTCGCGTTGCAAGCGTTCGAGCGCGACGGCACGCGTCATGCGGGGCCGCGCGAATTGCACCAAGCTGCCGCGCGCAACGTGTTGCGCGCGCGCGATCAGTTGTCCCGATTGGCCCATCGAGTGCTGGGCGATGCGCCCCAGCCCGAAGGTCGCCGTGACGACGCGCTGTTGCAGGCGCTCCTGGCGGCCTACGCGGACCGCCTCGCCGTGCGACGCCCCGCTGGCTCGGACCGCGGGCGCATGGTCGGCGGGCGCGGCGTGCGTATCGGTCGCGACAGTGCCGTGAAGGACGCCGACCTCTTTCTGTGCGTCGACCTGGACGGCGCGGGCCAGGAAGCCTGGGTGCGCGTGGCCTCTGCGGTCGACCGGGAATGGGTCGATGGTGGCGAGACGCACCAGGTGGTCGAGCCGGCGTTCGACGCGGACAAGGAGCGCATCGTGGGCCGCCGCCGGACCTATCTCGGCCCGCTGTTGCTCGAGGAGAGCGACCATCCGCTGGCGCATGCGCACGAGGGCGAAGCGCTCTTGGCCGAGGTCGCTGCCGATCGCCTCGACCGCGCGCTGGCCCTGGACGATCCGGCGCTGGCCGCGTTCCGCAATCGCGTCGCGTGTCTCGCCGAGTGGCGACCCGAACTGAACCTGCCGGACCTGGGCGAGGACCGACTGCGCGACCTGTTGCCCGCGCTCGTCATCGGCTGCCGCAACTTCGCGGACCTGCGGCGCGCACCTTTGCTGGATCACCTGCGCGGTTCGCTCTCGCGCGATCAACAACGCGTGCTCGATCTCGAAGCGCCCGAGCGGATCCTCGTGCCGTCCGGCAACCGCATTCGACTCGAGTACGAACTCGGTCGACCGCCGGTTCTGGCGGTGCGCGTGCAGGAACTCTTCGGCCTCGAGGACTCACCGACCGTCGCAGGCGGTCGCGTGCGCGTGTTGATGCACCTATTGGGTCCGAACCGACGACCGCAACAGGTCACCGACGACCTGGGCAGCTTCTGGGACAACACGTACGGGCTGCTGCGCAAGGAACTGCGGCGGCGCTACCCG
>JAJDEX010000573.1 GCA_029259575.1 Planctomycetota bacterium
GGGCGCCTATCCTACCCGGAGGTGCGGGTTGCGACCACGGGCCGAAAAGGGTGCCCCATTGTCAGCCCGGATGGAGACCCAGGCGATGAGAGGCGGCCTGGGGAGGCGCGCTCAGAGGCCCTCGAGGTCGCCCGAGATCTCCTCGACCAGATCCTTCAGGGTCACGAGGCCGATCGGCGGCACCCCGGGTTCCCCCACCGCTGCCGTTCGCTGGCCGAGGCCGCGGAGACGGAAGAGGGCCTGGCCGACCGGGGTTCCGGGGTCCAGGAGGACCAGATCGCGGCGGTGCTGGAGCGGGTCGGCGTCCAGGCCGGCCAGCAGCACCTCCAGTTGGTAGGCGTAGCCCGTGACGGTTCCGCCGGGAACATCGACGATGGGCAGCCGCGAGTGGCGCGCCGTGCGCACGACCTCGCGCCGCTCCGCCTCGGTGGACGACTCGACGATGTGCACGACCTTGGACCAGGGGATCATGCAGCGCTCGATCGCGATGCTGCGCAGTTCCAGGGCGTTGCGCGCGAGCACCTCGGCGCGCGCGGACATCGCGCCTTGACGGCGACCCTCCTCGAGGAAACTCGCCACGACGGCACGCCCTCCGAGCAGCACGGGCTTCGCGTCGTTCAAGCGCAGGATATGACTCAGCAGGTTGGCCACGCCGGTCAGCATGCGTTCGAGCGGCCAGAACAGGACGCGCGAGACGGCGAGGATCGGCAAGCTCGGGAAGACGAGCGCGCGCGGTCTGCGGCGGAACAGTTCCTTGGGGAGCGTCTCGCCGAACAGGAAGAGGACCGGCGCGAGGACGAGGGTGACCAACAGCGCGCCGGTCCCGCCCTCCATCTCGCTCGCGCCCAGGGCCTGGCCGGCCATCAGGGACGCGGCTTCGAGCACCAGGTTGTTGCCGATCAGGATCGTGACCAGCAACGCAGCTTCGTTGCGCATCAACCAACTGGCCAGGCGAGCCTGACGATTGCCGTCGGCCGCCTCCAGGTCGAGCGCTGTACGAGACAGCTTGTAGCAACCGGTCTCGCTGCCGGAGTAGACGCCGCTGAGCACGACGCACACGAGGATCCCGAGAACCAGAATGGCGGTACCCATCAGACGAATCCCTCCTGACGAACGCCGCTGGCATCGGTGCGGACGTAGAGGTCCACGCTCCAGACGCGGCGACCGCGCACCTGGCTGACTTCGCCGACGATGCCGCCGCCGAGCTCGACCTGATCCCCGACACGCGGCAATCGGCCGAGGATGGCGAAGACGTACCCGCCGACGGTCTCGTATTCGTGCGGGACGACGTCGCGGTCGAGCAGTCCGTTCCAGTCGCGGATCGACAGGTCACCGGCGACGCGATAGCGGTCCTCGCCCAGGGCTACCATGGGTTTCTGGATCTCTTCGTCCTCGACGCGCAGATCGCCCACGACCTCTTCGAAGAGGTGTTCGAGGGTGACGATGCCCGCCGTCCCGCCCCATTCGTCGACGACGACGGCCTCGGCCACGCGGGCTGCACGCAGGGTGCTGAGCATCGAGAGCACCGGCGCAACCTCGGGCACGAAGGCCGCGGGCATCAGCACCGAGGCGACCGTGCGCTCGGGATCGGCGAGCAGGTCCCGCACGGCGACCATGCCCTCGATGTTGTCCGCGCTGCCGCGCACCACGGGCAGCCAACTCAGGCGTGCCTTCACGGCGCCGGCCAGGACCACCCGATGCTGCTCGTTCGTGGCTTCGAGGTCCAGCGACAGGATCTCGACACGCGGCGTCATGATCTCGCGCACGCGCAACGAAGAGAGAGCGACGATCTCGGACAGGAGGCCAGCTTCCCCGTGTGCGATCTCGCCATCGTGAGCGCTGCGCACGAGCGCTTGCTCGAGAGCTTGCGGCGAGATCCGTTTGTCGATGCGCGTATCCTCACCGAGGCCGCGCATCGCGGTCTCCAGAAAGACCCCCACGCCGATGCGAACCGGCTTGAGGAGCGCCTTCGACATGAGAACCGGAGGAGCGAGCGCACGCGCGAACTGGGGCGCGGCGCGGAGGGCGAGCGACTTGGGCAGGATCTCCCCGAGACTCAGGAGCGCGAGCAACGAACCGACGCCGGTGAGCACGGGATGCGCGCTGCCCAGGTCCTGGACGACCGCGAAGTAGGTCACGTTGATGACCAGGTTGCAGATCAGGATCGTCACCAGGGTGTCCCGCGGGGAGGCCAGCAGCCGTGCCACGCGAGATCCCCCATCGCGTTCACCGAGTCCGAACAACGCGGTCTCGGCGGAACTGAAGAGCGCGCTCAGGGCGAGCAGTGCCAGGGGAATGGCCCAGGGCCAGAGGTCAGTCATTTCGGGTCATCCGCGGATTCGGGACCCGCTGTACTCGATCCCTCAGGCCGTGTCGACCCTTCGCTCGGTGCGATCGGCAGGATCAACTCGGCGCGGAACCCCTCCCCGGGGGGACTCGTCAGAACCAGCCGTCCGCCATGTCCGACGATGGTGCTGTGCACGATCGCCAGCCCGAGACCGGTGCCCTTGCCGGGATCCTTGGTCGTGAAGAAGGCATCGGCCGCGCGTTCGAGCGTCGCCCGATCCGCACCTGGGCCGTTGTCCTGGACGATCAGCGCCACCGTGTCCCCGCGCACTTCGACGAACAGGTCGATGCGCTTGGGCGCGTCGCCGAGCGGTTGGTCCTGGAGGGCGTCGAGGGCGTTGACCAACAGGTTGAGCAGCGCCTGCCCCAGTTCGCCGCCCCGTCCGTGCACGTCCGGCAGCCCTTCGAGGAGTTCGAGCGCGGCGGGATCGTGCGAGCCGCTGGAGCGATCCGGACGCCCTACGCGAATCGTCACGCTCTGTTGATCCGCGCGATGCTGCACGAGCCCCAATGCGTCGGCGATCTGCGCGCGCAGGTCCACGCGCTCGGGGCGTGCGTCCCGCGGAGCCAGCCGCAACAGGCGACCGACGGTCGTCCGAACACGCTCGAGCCCGCCTTGGACGAGTTCCAGGTACTGCACGCGCCGCTTCGGATCGAGGTCGGGGTCCGCGAGGGCCTCGACGGCGTTCATCATCCCCCCCAACGGGTTGTTGATCTCGTGGGCCACCCCCGCCGCCAGCTCGCCGGTCGAGGCCAGGCGTCGTTGCGTCATGGCGGCAGCTTCGGCGGCGCGCGTCAGCCGGGTGGCTTCGTCGACCTCGCGGGCGAGGCGCGCGTTGAACCCCTGCACCTCCTCGGCCATGGAATCGAACGTCCGCATCAGCTGGCCGAGCTCGTCCTTGCGCGTCGACGAGCCGGTGCGTGCACCCAGGTTGCCCTCGCGCACGGCCTGCGCAGCCTGGGCCAGTCGGCGCACCGGATCGAGCACGAAGATGCGCACGGCTCCGAACGTGAACAAGGTCAGGACCAGGGTCGACAACGCGAACCACGGCAGCAAGCGCACCAGCAGAGTCCCGATGCCGCGGCGTGGTTCGAGGATGAACCAGCAGCCGCCCCACACCTCGCCGCTGGGGTGGCGCACCGGGATGCAGACGCCGCGCTCGTTCGCGATGCGCGAGCCTGAGCTGCACGCGTAGTGGATGTCCGCGAGAATGTCCTGCTCGGGAAAGGTGGAGGGGCGGTGGTGGGTGCCACGAATCGCCAGGTGCGCGCCGCGGACCTCGTACGATCCGTCGCTGCGCTCCTCGGGCGAACTGACCACCACCGCGTCCTGGAACGAGCGCCATCCCGGCCAGCGCAGGATGCGTGTGACCTGGAGGTTGCCCTTCGAGTCCACCAACGCCTCCAACTGGTCGAGCGTGTTCTCCTCGTACTCGGATTCGAGGTCGGCGTTCCAGTCCGTGATCGCACCCGACAGCCAGGCCAGCCCGGTCGAGAATGCGAGCAGGTTCAGGATCGCGACGAGGATCGCGACGGACGTGCGCAATCCGACCCTCATCGGAGATCCCGATCGCGGAAGGCCGCCCACGCTAGGGCGCGGGCCCGTCTAGCACCTGGATCGTCGCTCATCATGCACCGCCGATCGTGTCCATGATCTTGAGCAGGGGCATGAAGAGCGCGATCACGATGAAGCCCACGACGAAGGCCATGGCGATCAACAGCATCGGCTCGAAGAACTTGAAGACGGCATCGATGCGACGATCGACGGTCTTCTCGTAGGAGTCCGCGACCTTGAGCAGCATGTTGTCGAGCTCGCCGGTCTCCTCGCCCACGTCCACCATGTTGGTCACGAGATCGTCGAACAACCCCGTCTCCCCCATGGGACGCGCGATGCCTTCGCCCTCGCGCACGGTGCGGCGGATGTGTTCGACACCATCGGCGAGCACCAGGTTGGAGGTGGCGTCCCGCACGATCGAGAGCGCGTCCAGGTGGGGCACGCCGGCCTGGACCAAGGTTCCGAAGGTGCGCGAGAACCGACTGATCAATGACGCGCGCGTGAGCGGGCCGATGAACGGGATGCGCAGGATCAACGCATGGATGCGGCGGCGATAATTCTCGTTGCGCGTCATCAGCATGACGTGCAGCAGGACCAACACGATCGGCAGCCCGAACATGAGGTACCAGTACGTCGTCGCGTAGTAGCTGGCGTCCAACAGGAACTGCGTCATGCGCGGAATGTCGGTGCCGAACGTGCGGAAGATCTCGTCGAACTCCGGGATGACGATCACGATCACGGCGGACACGACGCCAACGGCGACGAGCGAGAGGATCACGGGATAGATCATCGCGTTGACGACCTTGCCGCGGATCTCGGCAGCCTTCTCGCGGAAGGACGCGATGCGCTGGAGGATCTGGTCCAGGATGCCACCCATCTCGCCCGCGCGGACCATCGCGGTGAACAGGTGGTCGAAGCAGCGATCGTGTTTGCCCATCGCCTCGGACAGGGGCGCGCCCCCGGAGACGTCCTCGGCGAGTTCCGCGAGCACGTCCTTGAACGGTCCGGACCGCGTCTGGCCCTCCAGGATCGTCAGCGCCTTGACCATCGGGATGCCGGCCTCGCTGAGGGTGGACAGCTGAACGGTGAAGTCCGTGACGAGTCCGCCCTTCACGCGACCTCCACGCCGGCGCTTGGTCGCGCCGCCGCTGGGGCCACTCCGGGTCGCACCGCCGGTGTTCGCCGCAGGGGCGCTTCGTTGAATCCGCTTGGCCATGGGGGGAAGAGCCTACCCGCGTGCGGGCCCGAGTTTCGACCCGGAAGCGACCTGTCCCATCCGGAACCCCTGAAGTTCAGGGTTCCGGCCCCGATGCGGGGCAGGACGCGGCGCTTCGGAGGGAAACCTCAGAGCGCCGTCTCGCGCAGGACCTCCTCGATCGTGGTTCGACCCGCGGCCGCAGCCTCGAGTCCGGAATCGCGCAAGGGGCGCATGCCACGGGCGGTGGCCGCCCGACGGAGATCCTCGATCGAGGCGCCGCTCTGGACCATTCGCCGCAGTTCGCCGTCCATGCGCAGGATCTCGAACAGCCCGGTGCGCCCGCGGTACCCGGTGTGGTGGCACTTGTCGCAACCTTTCCCGTAGGCCAGATCCAGACCACGAATGCGATCGGCATCCGGGCCGAGCTCGGCCAGCAGTTCGTCGTCGGCCTGATAGGTCTGCTTGCAGTCGGGACACACGGTGCGCACCAGACGTTGGGCGACGATCGCCTCGAGCGTCGCCGTGATCAGGAAAGGCTCGATGCCCATGTCGAGCAAGCGCGTCACCGTGGACGGCGCGTCGTTCGTGTGGATCGTCGCGAAGACCGTGTGGCCGGTCAGGCTGGCCTCGACCGCGGTCGTCGCCGTCTCCCGGTCGCGGATCTCCCCCACCAGGATCTTGTCGGGGTCCTGGCGCAGGATCGTGCGCAGGACCGAGGCGTAGGTGACGCCGATGTCGTCGTGGATCGGCACTTGCACGATGCCGGGGATCTCGTACTCGACCGGATCCTCGACGGTGATGATCTTGACGGCCGGGTCGTTCGCCTCGGACAGCATCGCGTAGAGCGTCGTCGTCTTGCCCGAACCCGTCGGTCCCGTGACGAGCACGATGCCGTGCGGCAACTCGGTCAGTTCGCGCAGGACGCGCTCCTCCTCGGGGAGCAATCCCAGCGACTTGAGGCTCAGGTTCACCGCCGAACGATCGAGCACACGCATGACGCAGCCCTCGCCCGCTTGGCCGGGCAACGTCGCCACGCGCAGGTCGACGGGGCGCCCGTCGATCGAGAGTTCGATGCGGCCGTCCTGGGGCAGGCGAACCTCGGTGATGTCGAGGTCCGACATGACCTTGATCCGCGAGACGAGCGGCAGGGCCAGGTGCGCCGGCGGCGCCTCGACCTCGTACAGCGCTCCGTCGACGCGATAGCGAATGCGGAAGACGTTGTCGTACACCTCGAAATGCACGTCGCTGGCGCGGTCGCGGATCGCGCGTTGCAGGATCGAGTTCAACAGGCGCACGACCGGGCGACTCTGGGCGGCGGTTTCGGGATCGCTGCCGTCCATCGCGGCGGCGTCAGCGATCGCGTCCGACAGGGACTCCTCCGCGCCGTAGAGTTCGCGCACACGTTGCGCCAACAGATCGGGATCGGCCATCGCGCCGTCCGCGGGCATTCCGGCGGCGAACGCGATGTCCTCGAGGACGGTGACGTTGAGCGGGTCCGCGAGAGCGACCAGCAGACGTCCGTTGCGCACCAGGACCGGCAGGACGCGGAACGTGTGCGCGATCGACGCGTCGACCAACGCGATGGCTTCGTCCGTCGGCTTCACCGAAGCCAGGTCCACCGATTCCAGACCCGACTGCTCGGCGAGCGCTTGAGCGACGTCGCCCTGCGTACACATGCCCAGCGACACGAAGCTCTGGCCGATCAGACCGGCGTGCTTCTTCTGCTCGGCGAGCCCACGCTGGACATCGCTCTCGCGCAGCTTGCCCTGGGCCTTCAGGATCTGGCCCAAGAGGCGACGCCCCTCGGCCGGGTTGCCCGAAGCTCCGCTCACAGGCGCGTCTCCAGATCGGCGGGCGATTGGGCGAAGTCGAGCGCGGTGCGAGCCTCGATCCGATCCTGCTTGACCAGGTCCAACAGGTAGTCGTCGAGCGTGACCATGCCCGTGCGCCGGCTGGTCTGGATCGTGGACTGGATCTTGTTCGTCTCGTTCTTGCGGATCAGATTGCCGATGGCCGGGTTGTTCAACATCAACTCGAAGCCGGCGACGCGTCCGCCACCCTTGCGCGGCATCAGGACCTGGCTGATGACCGCGACCAAGGACACCGAGAGCTGGGCGCGGATCTGTTCCTGCTGGTTCGCCGGGAACGCGTCGATCATCCGGTTGACCGTGCGCGCGGACCCCGTCGTGTGCAGCGTGCCGAACACCAGGTGCCCCGTTTCAGCCGCCGTGATGGCCGCCGAGATGGTCTCGAGGTCGCGCATCTCGCCGAGCAGGATCACGTCGGGGTCCTGGCGCAACACGCGGCGCATCGCCTCGGGGAAGTCGGGCACGTCCGTACCGACCTCGCGCTGGGTGACCAGCCCCTTCTTGTGCGCGTGGTAGTACTCGATCGGATCTTCGATCGTGATGATGTGCCGTTCCTGGTTCGTGTTGATCCAGTCGATCATCGAGGCCAGCGTCGTCGTCTTGCCGGAACCGGTCGGACCGGTGACCAGCACGAGGCCGCGCGGGCGACGCAACAATTCCTGGGCGGCTTCGGGAAGCCCGATCTGCTCGAACGACAGCAAGCGATCGGGGATCAGCCGCAGGACGGCCGAGTGGCGCCCGCGCTGGCGCATGCAGCTGACCCGGAAGCGGTTGCCCGAGGGATGCTGCAGACCGAAGTCGGTCGTGCCGATGTCGTTGAGTTCCGCCCAGTGCTTCTCGTCGCACAGCTCGCGGTTGAGCGCGAGCGTGAGATCGTCGGTCAGCACCGTGGTGCCCAGCGACTGGAAGCCGTGATCCACGCGTCCGACCGGCTCGCGCCCGGGCGACAGGTGCAGGTCGGAGGCGTTGGCCTCGATGGCCGCCGTCATCAGTTGCAGGGAATCCATCTGGTTGCTCCGGTTCAGCTGCCTTCGACGCGAGACACGCGCAGCACCTCGGCCACGCTGGTCGTGCCTTCCGCGACCTTGCGGGCGCCGTCGATCAGGATGGGTCGCAAGGACCCCGATGCGAGTGCTGCGTCGCGCACGTCCTCGAGGCTCTCACCCCGGAACGTCATGTCGCGCAACGCGCTGTTCATGGTGAGGGTCTCGTAGAGCGCGACGCGTCCGCGATAGCCGGTGCCCTCGCAGGCGGTGCAGCCGCCAGGTCCTTTCAGCCGCCGGTCGCCGAGCGAGTTCGACGTCATGCCGATCGCCGCCAGCTCGGCCTCGTCGGGCGTGTACTCCTTGCCGCACTCGGAACACAACCGGCGCACGAGCCGTTGAGCGAGGACCGCTTGCACCGACGCCGAGACGAGGAACGGCTTGACCCCCAGGTCGACCAAGCGCGTCAGGGCGGACGGCGCGTCGTTGGTGTGCAGCGTCGAGAAGACCAGGTGTCCGGTCAGCGCGGCCTGGATCGCGATCTCGGCGGTCTCCAGGTCCCGGATCTCACCGACCAGGATCACGTTCGGCGCGCAGCGCAGCATCGCGCGCAGGATGCGCGCGAACGTCAGCCCGATGCGATCGTTGATCTGCACCTGGTTGATCCCGCCGATGTGGTACTCGACGGGATCCTCGGCCGTGATGATCTTGACGTCGGCGCGGTTCAGTTCCTGCAGCGCCGCGTAGAGCGTCGTGGTCTTGCCCGACCCGGTCGGCCCGGTGACGAGGACGATGCCGTGCGGTCGTTCGATCAGGCGCTGGAACC
>JAJDEX010000574.1 GCA_029259575.1 Planctomycetota bacterium
CGATGTACTCGTCGCGCGACTCGTACAGCTCGATCACGAGCTTCTCGTCCTTGAGGTCGCGGACCTGCTGTCCCTCAGCCGTCATCTCGGCGAGCAGTTCACACACGAGTTCGCCGAGGGAGATGCACTTGGCGATGGAGCCGGGTTGGGCCGGCGGACAGAGGATCAGCAGGTTGTCGCTCTCGAGCCCGACCAGGTCGTCGCGCCACTTGCGCGCGCGCTTCTGGACGCGGCCGGCGGCCCAACTGTCGAGGCTCAGGTCGACCATCTCGAGCGACGTGTACTGCACCGTCTCGGCCACGGCCAGCCAGTCCGCAGGGACGTAGGGTTCGAACGGCTCGAGCCCGTCGGGCAGGAGGTCACGCACCGCCTGCCCGCCTCCTTCGTGATCGGGATCGACCTCGAACAGAAGTTCCAGCAGGGCGACGCGCAACGGGGTCGGCTCCTCGCCGGCGAGGTTCGCGATGCGGTCCCAGATCACGGCCGCCGCGGCATCCGAGACCTCCTGGGTCCGGCCGCGCACCTCGTCGACGACCTTCGAGTCGATCGGCTTGGGGCGCTTCGAGAATCCCTCGGCGGTCTTCACGACCTTCTTCAGTTTGGATTCGGGAATGCCGAGCGAGATGGCCCAATCGGACATCTCGAACATCAGCTCGGGATCGCGCGAGTCCTCGGCGGCCTGCGCCAATTCAAGAGCGACCTTGCCGGACTCCGCATCCGCCAGACGCCCCACGGCTTTGACACCGGCCTTGGCCGAAGGAGCGTAGACAACGGTCCCGTTGGTCTGCTCCAACCACCACACTTCGCCGAGCCCGTGGCCCTTCGTCTTGCCATCACCCAGATTCTCGGCCAACCGATCGCCTTCGATGTCGACGGTGAAGCTGGCCTCCAGGACCTTGCCACCGGCCAGCACCGCCACCCCCTCGAACGCTCCGCCTTGGTCCAGGTCGAAACGCTCCGCCACGTCCAGGACCGGCCGCGGGCGTCCGAGAGCACAGAGTTCGCTGCCGTCGTGAACGACGAGGACGTGCCCTTCGGCGGGAACCATGCGCTGGGTGGCGTTCAGGTCGGTCTGCCACAGGATGCGCATCGTCGACAGATCGACGGCCGCGTTCGCGTGGAACAGGACGTTGCGTGCGACCGAGGGGTGGCCTTCGTAGCGCGCGAAGTTCACGTGGTACTGATCGTCCGCCGCGTTCAACGCCCAGGAGTAGGTCGGGTCCACGCTGATCAGACACGGCACGCGGGCCGCGGCGCTACCCTCTTCGAACGACGTCGTGCGGTTCTCCAGGTCCTCACTGCTGAGGATGGTGCGGACGTTCATGCCGCGCGCGACGTATCCCTCTCCATGTTCGACGGGAAAGCCGAGCAACAGATTGCGCGGGATGTATCCGTTACGACGCAGGTTGTCCTTGAAGATCGGTCGCAGCGTCGCACGCGCCGGCATCGCGCCACTTCCGATCGCGGTGATCGGCCCGGTCGGGTGAACGCTGATGTAGTGATGCATCACGGCGATGTCGGCGTCGGACAGGTCCGATTTCGTGCTGCCCATCAAGGAGTCGTTCCCCGCGTCTCCCGACTCGCGATCGATGGCGACGACATCGAAGGCACCGGACGTACCTTCCCGAATGGCGTAGACCTTGTCGCCGCGCAATCGCGGTCGACCTCGGTAGTCGCCCTTGGTGGTCCAGACCTCCCGACGGGATCGATCCAGACGGGTCAGGCCGTCGCCCGACGTGATGTACAGCTCCGACCCGTAGAGCAGAGGCGGACCGGCCGGCGCTTCGACGCGATGACCGTAGCCCTTGCCGATCCCTTCCCGACTCCAACGCTTGATCTCGATCTTGTCGGGCCCGCTGCGGAAGGCGACCTGGTCGCGCCAGATGCTGGGCCCCAACGGCTGTTCCGACTTGTAGTAGCTGATGTCCAGCTCCTCGCCCGTCTCGAGGTCGAGCGTCACGAGGGCGCGCTTCTTCTTGCCCATGTCCAACTCGACGAGCACGCGGTCGTCCCAGACCAGCGGATCCCCGTGGACGTCACCTTTGAGCTTCGTTCTCCAGGACACCTCGATCGGGCCGCGCAGGGGCGGTGTCTTCGTCGCCGAGGACCCCGAGGCGTTGCCGCCCGTCACGGTCCACCGTCCACGTTCGGCGAGGTGACCTTCCTGGGGATCGAACTCCTCGGGATGGGGTGAGGTGTTCGGCGCGAGGACCAGCAGCGGGGTCAGCCCGATCAGCCAGCCGAGGCGTGCCCAGAACGACGAGCGGGCGATTCCACGATGCGATCTCTCTCGGTCTTGCATGCCCCACACGGTAGCGCGGATGGGGATTTTCGAGGAGGCGTCGAATCGGGTGCTTACCCGCAGGGTGGATCGGGGCGGGTGGGCAGCGCCCACGACTGCGGGGTCCTCGCTGCGGGCATCGCTCAGCGAGGGCAGGGACGGAACTCGTACGCCTGGAGGACCTTCAGAGCCGTGACGTGCTCGGCGTGCGCCGCGCCGTCCATGGGCTCCACTTCATCGGCATAGACGAAGCTCATCCGGTCGGCGACGACTCCGCGTGGAGCGAGAGCCTTGGCGCACGGCGAGACGTGGACCTGGCCCTCGATGCAACAGACGCACGTCCCCGTGCCGAAGCAGTTGATCCCGAAGATGGTGCCGACGACGTCGACCTCGGTCTCGTTCGTGCGGAAGCGCAACTTGCGACTCTCGTCCTTGAAGGCGGGGCCGGTGCGGACCTGGTAGCCCCCACCCTTGGCGGCCAGGGTGAAATCACCTGCGCGTGGATCGTCGGGCAGGGCGCCGATGTCCAGCAGGGAGTCTCCGTCCAGCCCGATCACGAACCAATCGCCGAACTGCACACGCAAGTTCGAGCCTTGCGTGCCGATCGTCTTGGCGTTCGCGATGCGCGCGGACAGCTCCGCGGGCGTCACGTCCTTGGGCTGCAACACGCCGTCGATCACGACCTCGCCCGAGACGTAGCTGGTCGGATCGACGAACCAATGGTCCACGAACTCGCCGCCACCTGCGACCACGCCGTACCCGGGTCGGGTCGGGTTCGGTTGCGACGAAGCGGACTGCCAGGGGCGCAGGACGAGCAGCACGATGGCCGCCGCTGCGACGAGACCCACCATCGACAACTGGAGTTTCCTGCGGGAGCCCTGAGCCGGGCTGGGAGCGAGTTCACCGCGGCGACGGCTGGACGGCTTCGACGCCGAGGTGCGCTGTCCCCGGGGTTTCGTCGTCGACCGGCGAGCGGCGGACTTGCGAGCCAGCTTGTGGTCCGCGCTCGACTCCGAAGCCACCGAAGTCTCGACGGGCGCGTCGAGGAACTGCGTCCTCAGCGACTCCCGGAACTCGGCGCGGGCGTGAGGCACGTTCGGTGCGTCCAGGCCGGCAGCCAGGGCCGCGTCCGCTTGCGGATCCGCGTCCTC
>JAJDEX010000575.1 GCA_029259575.1 Planctomycetota bacterium
GCCAGGATGCCTGACGCCGCGCCGCCGAGCGCCGACCCCGTCCCGCGGATGGATACCGATCCCCCGGCTCCGGAAGCCGCGGAACCGAACCGCTTCTGGTTGGCGCCCGCCGGGCTCGTGATCGGCTGCATCGGCGCGATCTGCGGGATCGGCGGCGGGCTCTTCGCCACGCCGCTGCAGCACTACGGCCTGGGCATTCCGCTCAAGCGAGCCGTCGCCACGTCGTTGGCCCTGGTCTTCGCGACCGCCTGCGCCGCGACCGGAGCCGCAGCCCTTCGGGGCGATGTCGAGTTGCCGTGGGCCCTCGTCCTGGCGCTCTTGCCCACCGCACTGATCGGAGCTCAGATCGGCTTCCGCCTGGCGCAGAAGGTCCCGACCCTGCGCCTCAAACAGGTCTTCACCGTGGTCCTGGCGGTCGCCGCGGTGCGACTCCTGTGGACCGCGGACCGCGCGGAGTTCGTGGTCACGGGCGACCTGTCGTTCGCCGACTACGCCATGACGTCCGCCCTCGGGCTCATCGTCGGGATCGTCGTGCCGTTGCTCGGCATCGGTGGGGGGCTCGTGGTGGTGCCGGGCATGCTGTTGCTCGTGCCGCAGATCGGATTCCCCGGTGCCCGCGGCGTCAGCCTCGCCGTAGCGGTCGTGACCGCTGGTCGTTCGCTCTTCCTGTTCTTGCGAGCGGGCCACGTCGACCCAGCATCCGCGCGCCGGCTCGGCTTGGGAGCGTTCCTCGGGTCCGCTGCTGGGATGCAGTTGGTGAACGTCGACGGTGCCGCACGCGCGGGTCAGTTGGGCCTGTCCGGCGTCATGCTCTTCGCGGCCTACCGGTTCGCGCGCGACGTCTTCACGCCCCAGGACGACGCCGATTGACGTGCATGCGCTCCGATTCGATCGAGCGTCCAGGACCGGAGACTCCTGGGTGCACCCGGTGCATCGCCGATCATGAGTTCGCGAGCGCGGCGATGAACCGGGCTCGGTGACGCCGCGCACGCGAATCTGGGGTCCGACGCAGGCGACCTGCTTGGATCCATGCATCGCCAGACACGGCTGGCGAGGATCAGATCCAGGACACTAGGCGTAGATGCCGCGGACCTGGTCGGCTTCGGCGATCCGACGCACGGCCAGGATGTGGGCGGCGCGACGCATCGTGCAGTTGAACTCGCCCTGCACCTCGACCGAGGCGTCCCAGGCTTCGCGCATCATGCGGCTGAGGCGTCCCGAGACGACCTGGTCGATCCAGGCGAGTCCGGTGCGGTTCTGGACCCACTCGAAGTACGCGAGCACCGCCGCGCCACCGTTGGCGAGGATGTCCGGGACGAGCGGGATCTTGCGCTGCTCGAGGATGCGGTCGGCGCGCGGTGAGACCGGGCCGTGGGCACCTTCGATGACCAGTTTGGTGTCCAGTTCGACGGCGTTGCCCGAGTGCACCGCGTTGGCGGCCGCACAGGGGACGAACACATCGCACTTGAGCTTGATGAACTCGCGGCCTTCGACGCGCTCGCCGCGGCCGTTGTAGCCCTCGAGCGTGCCGTTCTGCTCGCGCCACGCCAGGACCGAAGGTACGTCCAGACCTTGCACGTCGTACAGGCCGCCGGAGACGTCGGCGAGTCCCGTGATGCGGTGGCCGTCGTCGAACATCAGACGGGCGAGGTTGCCCCCGACGGTTCCGACACCCTGAATATTGATCGCGAGGTCCGAGGAGCCGAGGCCGTAGTGGGCGGCGGCCAGGCGCAGGATGATGCGCAGCCCTTGGGCGACGGCGTCGCGGGAGCCGATGCTGCCGGCCATCTCGAGGGGCTTGCCGGTGACCGCCGAGTTGGCGGTCGCGCGTTCGTGGAAGCTGATCGTGTCGAGCACCCAGGCCATGACGCGCTCGTCTGCGTAGACGTCGGGAGTCAGAACGTCGCGCTCCGGACCGATGTCACCCAGCAGGCTGGCGGTGTAGCGGCGCACGACGCGCTCGAGTTCCCTCGAACTGATGGCCTCGGGATCGATGCGCAGTCCTCCGCACGCACCGCCGAACGGAATGTTCAGCACGGCGCACTTCCAGGTCATCCACGCGGCCAGGGCGCGCAGTTCGTCGACCTTGAGATCGGCGCCCATGCGCAACGGTCCGACGAACGGTCCGAGGCCGGCGTTGTGCTGGATGCGATAGCCGTCGAAGACTTCGAGGCGGCCATCGTCCATGCGCACGGGCACGGAGACCGCGATCTCGCGGTCGGACTTGCTGAGGATGCGGAACTCCTCGACGGACAGGCCGGTCATGTCGGCCGCCGCCATGAATTGCTCCATCATCGTCTCGAACGGGTTGTCCTCGTCCAGGGCTGGAGTCCTGGGGAGTGCCTGTTCGCTCGTGGTGGCGCCAACCGGATCGTCGGCGTCGTCCACGTGTCCACTCGCGGTGTCGACGTTGGCAGTCATGTGGGGAGCCCTAGGCGAAGATGCCGCGCAGGCGGAACACCGTGGCCACGCGATCGATCGCCAGGATGTAGGCGGCCGTGCGCATCGACACCTTGTACTTCTTGGCCGTATCGGCGACCTCGGCGAAGGCGCCGA
>JAJDEX010000576.1 GCA_029259575.1 Planctomycetota bacterium
AGCCTCGAAGCGGAAGTGGATTGGAGCGCGTTGCGGGTCCTCGCTGAGCAGCGCGGACGGCAACCGCAAGAGAAGGATGCTGTCGAGTTCTGGATGGGGCTCCGTGTTCAAGCGGCGCTGCAGCACGCACTCGCCCAGGCCGCGCTGGTGGCCGGAGTCCCCGTACCCGATGCGCCGATCGTCGTCGTGCGGCGTCGCGACGAGGACCGCAACACCGACCCCGGACTGCAGACGGCGCTGGAGCGGACGCTCGGCACCGGAGCGCTCGCCGAGAACAGTCCCTGGTTCAGCGGCGTTGCGCCGCACGAGGACCGACAGGGCGAGGTTCTCGTTCTCGCGGACGAGGCCGTTGTGGATCGCGTCCTCGAGGAGAACCCGGACATGCGACTGGCGGGACGCAAATTGGGGATCTCCTATCCGGTCGAGGCGTCCAAACCCTTGATGCACATCGGTAGCGAGAGCCTGAGTGCGATTCACGTCATCGAAGTGCAGACGGCTCTCGCGAACCTCGAGGACGGTCTGCTCGCGGGCATTCGCCACCGGTGCCCGGTGACCGCTGCGGACCTGACGGGGCGCTGCCTCGGAGGCAAGTACGAGATCCTGCGCCAGATCGGCACCGGAGGATTCGGGACCGTCTACGAAGCGCGCGACAACATCCTGGACCATGCGGTCGCCATCAAGGTGCTGAGCGTGCCGGACGGGGACGCCGAGGAGGCCTTCCTGGAGGAGGCGCGGCGCCTGACCCGGTTGTCCCACCCAGGCGTCGTCGAGTGGAAGGCGTTCGAGCGGAGCGAGGACGGCATTCCGTACTTCGTGATGGAGTTGATCGAGGGGCGCATCCTCACCGAGGTGATCGCCGAAGAGGGACCGTTCGAGCCCGCACGCGCAGCGCGCATCGTGCAGCAGATCCTCGATGCTCTACGCGCCGCGCACCGATTGCCGGGGGGCGACTCGTTGTTGCACCTCGACCTCAAGCCCGAGAACGTGCTGCTCGTTCCTGGTCGGGACGGCGAGCGCGTGAAGGTGATCGACTTCGGGATCGGGACGCTTGCAGACGGTTCACGGAACACGCTCGATGCAGTCGGTCCGGATGAACTGGGTGAGACCGGTCCGCTGACCACGCTGCATGCAGTCGCAACTCCGGGCGACGCGCACGCCTTCCGTTCCCTCGCCTGCACCCCCGAGTACTGTGCTCCTGAGCACGGACGACACGTCCTCGGCTACGCGGACATCGTGCCCCTGGACGGCCGTGCCGATCTCTACTCGTTGGGCGTCATCGCTTTCGAATTGCTCGAGGGGCGCCTGCCGTTCCTGACGACCGAACCGCGGATGCAGATTCTCGAGGAGAAGGCGACGCAAGCCGCGCCCACCTTGACTCGTGGGATCGCGCCCCGCAAGTTCGCCGCATTCGTCGCGCAGTGCCTGCAGACGGACCGTGCGCATCGATTCCACGACACGGACGACGCTCACGCTCAACTCGAGCGCGCGCTCCGTCCGCGTGCGTTGCGTGCCACCCTCGTTGCCGCAATGGCCGTCCTGGTCGCACTCGTGGGGTTCCTCGTTCGTCCGGCCGCATCTGCCCCCCGCCTCGAACTGCGGCGCGTCGGTGCCGGACAAGTGCTCGAGGTCCTGGGCGACACCGTTTGGATGGGGCCGAAGGCGCAGACCATCCGTTTGCGGGTGCCCGATCTCGCCGCTCATCAGGTCGGAGCGCGAGTCGACGTGCGTTCGGGCATCGGTGAAGACTCGACCGAACCGATTCTGCTGGAAGCCGTCTGGGACGCGGGTGACCTCGTCCTGCGCCATCCGGATCGAATCGGGTCCAGCACCCAGGTCGTGCAGCTCGTCCTGGATGGCGAGGAACCCCTCGTTTCGGACCTTCTGACCGTTCGCTGGTTGGGTAGCGAGGCATGGTCCGTGGAGCCGATCGATCCGCGGGGTCGTGCCGGGCGCGCGATCGACGTCGACGGACAGCGCCTGGACGTGGAGGTCCGAGGTGTCGGTTCCGAGGACCTCGTCTCGGCCACATATGTCACCGAAGCGGGAAGCGTCACCGAGGCGTTCCATGCCTCAGCCGGGTCGAGCGCTCGCGTTTCCCTGCCCATCGAAGGCCTCCCGGGCCGAGCGCGCATCGAAGTCTTGGACCGCGCCGGCAACCGCGTCGTCAGCCCCTCGCCCTTCCCAACCTGTGCGGCGACGGTGCGCATCCAATCGGTCGAACTCGTCGCTCCGATGGATGGCGGTCGCGCGTGGATCGGCTCGGGAACCCGGCCTCGGCTGCGGGTCGACATGAGCACTCCCGCAACCTTGCACTGGTCGGCTCTGGACGAAGCTGGCAACACCTGTTCCCAGGGTTCCGCAGCCGTCTCGTCCGGCCGTACGCACATCGACCTGGTCGATCTCGCCGATCCCTCGCGCGGGACGTGGTCCGGGAGGCTTGCGCTCACCGTCGACGACGCCGCCTACGTATGGAGGCGTCAGCCCGCGCAACGCGGTACCGATCGCGCGAGTCTGCCGTTCACGGTCACCACCGACGTGCCGAGGGTGGGCATGTGGGCGACCTTCGGCGAAGGCGAACCGGTGCGTTTCGAGGACGGAGATCGGATCCCCGTCGCGAGCGCCGTGGGGACGATCGTCGTCGAGCGGCTCTCCCCGCTGCCCATCGAGGTGAGCGTCGGCGACGGCGCCCCCGTTCGCATCGATGCCGCCATCGCAGGACGCGTCCACATTCCCGTGGAGGTGGGCGGTGCCGGAGAACGGCCGCTCCGGATCGAAGTGCGTCGCGTGCTCGACCGTGGCACCGTCGCCCGTATCCCCGATCAGTCGTTCATCGCCATGCTCGAAGTGGACCTCACCCGACCGCGGTCGACGCTGTTGCCCGAGCACCTGCGAGGGGAGCGCAACGTGGCGTTGCATGTCGACTTCGCGGACGAACCCTTCCAGCGCGGCGGCCTCGCGGACTGGACCCTGCGCCGTGCCGAGAGCAGCCTGGAATTGGCGTCCGGGACCTTCGCGCTCGACCACGGTGCGAACGACCGGGTCCTCGCTCTGGCCGAATCGGTGCCGGATGGTGACCACGACTTCGAGGTCGTCGTGCGCGACGAGGTCGGGCACGCGGACGAGCCCATTCACCGAACCTGGACGGTGGCACGCCACGGTCCGGACCTGGAGCTGCGTCGACCCGCACGCGACGTGTCGTGGATTCCAGGCGAGTCCGGCCGTTTCGAGATGGAGGTCCATGCGACCGACGCCAATCGAGTCGTCTCCGTGCAGGCCCTCGTTCGGACGGATTCCGGGAGCGCCGGTCCGTTTACCGGTGTACCGAACGCCGAAGGGACCTGGGACTTGGTGGGCGACCTTCCGCTCGGTTGGGTCGAACGCCCCGTCGCGATCGTCGTGACGGCTGAGGACGGGCAAGGACGGAGCTCCGAAACGCGTTGGACCCGCGAGGTCGGCGTCTGGCGCCCGGCACGCCGCTCGCGGATTGCATGGGGGACGCGCGCAACCTGTGAGATGGTGCTGGTGCGAGGCAACGACGCGTCGCCCTACCTGTTCGGCGGGCGTGACGACGAGATCGAGACGGACCTGTTCCGCAAGCACGGACTGCATCCCTATTCGATGTTGGGCACCCGGAAGTCCTGGGCCGTGCGCTACGAGGCTCGCGAGATCGCCGACGTCTACCTCGACGAGCGCGAGGTCTCCGCGGGCGAGTTCCTCGACTTCATGAGAGCGGACGACGGGTGGGGCCGAAGTGCGACCTGGTCACCGGGCGCCCGTCCTGCCGACGATCGCCGCGATGATCTGGTGCAAAGTCTGTCCAGCAGCGATGCCGACGGGCCGGCCACGGGCGTGACCTGGGACGAGGCTCGGGCCTTCGCGCGTTGGGTCGGCAAACGGTTGCCCTCCTTGGTCGAGTGGGAGTACGCCGTCCGCGGTGGGAACGCCTACGGACCGGGGCCGCGGCTCGAAGGCCGGGAAGCTCCTGCTCCTGTCGGACTGATGGACGGCCTGGCCGAGTGGACCGCCACTCCGGGCTGTCTAGCTCCGGAGGACACCTTGGTCCGTCGAACGATCGAACACCTGCGAGCCCATCGCGCCCTCGCGCTCGATCCAAGAGTGCTGATCGACCGATCCCCCCGACGCGACGCATGGGTGGCCGGCGACCCCGGTGGCGACCGCCTCGACTTCAGTTCCGTCGCGCGCCGTCGCTGTGACGTGACCCACCCTTTCCTCGGTTTCCGCTGCGCCATCGATGCGAGCGCAGTCGACGCCGATCACCGCGCTTCCACCGACACATCACGATGAACATCTCGACCCTCGTACTTCCTCTCACCCTCCTCGTCGGTTGCGCCGGACCTGGTCACGACGACGGCCCACAGTTGCCGTTCCGGGTGGCCGTCCTGCCGACGACCGTCCGTGCTCTCGCGGCGCACCCCGACGCCGAAGACGCAGGAGTGACTCTCCGACTGGAGGAGGTTCAAGTGCGCGCCTCCCTGCTGGCGAAGCTCGATGGGCTGGCCTTCACCGAGGCCGTTCTCCTCGAACTGCCGGAAGACGTGGCGATCGAAGCGTTCCTCGCCCAACCGTTGTGGCAACAGGACGAGCACTGGGTCTCGGAAGCCCGCCGGGCCGGGGCCGATCTGCTCGTCGAAACGGACCTCGCGTATCGCGAGGGAGCCAGCGGTACACGCAACGACAAGTTCTGGTTGAACCTTCCGCTGTTCGGAATGGGTGGACCCGCGTGCTACTTCGTCGAGGACCGGACCTACGTCGCCGATGCGATTCTGCACGCCAACGTGCATGATCTGAACCCCGTCTACGAAGGCGTCGCAAGCCTCGAGGACGGTCGCGCCCAGTTGTTCGAAACCTCCCTTCGATTCGACGGTGTCACGATGGACTTCCTGGATCGTGCCGGCTCGAACCCCGGGTCCTTCCTGGTCTCCCTCCTCCTGCCTGCTGGTCTTTTGGCCACGAAGGGTTCGAACGTCGATTCCCAGCTCACGAGGGACGTGATGAACGAGCTGGGCGCTGCGCTCGTTCACGAGGTCCGCGCGAGTGCCTCCGAGGTGCTCGTCGCGGACGACGTCGTTCCGTTCCACCTGGATCCGGACTGGTCGTGGATCGAAGAGGGCGACGAACTGCTCCTGGTCGGAGCGGTGTCCCGGATGGACGCTGCGGACGCCCGGCTCGCCGAGTGGCGCTCGGTCGCGGGTCGTGAGTCCGAAGAGGAGGTCCTCGGAACGGGGCAGTTCGAGCATTGGTCCGTCGACGAGGACCGCGCCACGCCCCGGAAGTCCTGGAGCCGGCACGCACTGCGCATCCCGGTCGACTCCCGTCATCGTGGAGCGCGCCTGCGCCTCGAATTGCTCGCGGAGGGACGTATGACCCGCTCGCGCACGTACACGTTCGTGGTGCCCGACTAGGCCCCGAACGGTCCTCTTCGCGAACGGAGCGATCCGTGGCGGGGCTCCGAGGGGACCCAAGGGGCGGTTTCCGGCGGTTCGTCCTACTCGTCCGGCCAGACGCCGCCTTCGAGAGGCAGTCGATCCTGACCGTCGCTCCCGACGACCTCGTCGCCGCCCGAGTAGCCACCGGCGGCCAACTCGTTGCGTTCGAGGTCGGTCATCGGTCGCAGTTCGAGCCCGCGCTCGGGCAGGCTCCTGCGAAGTCCTCGGAGCGAATGGACCCAACGAGCGAGACGATCCTGCCAACGTGCGGCTCGTTCCCCCGCGTCGAGCGGAGTGCCGGGTCCCGCGCCGTGGGGATCCGCTCCGAGGTCCAGATGCTGCATCGTCCAGGGCGCAAGGCCCTGCGTGCGGTACAGGACCTGCTCGTTCGCGCGCACCAGCGAAGCATTGCGCAGCGGCACCCGCGCATCGGGCGGGAAGAGCGTCAACTCGGACAGGTACGCCTGGGCGTCGTTCGCGGCCGTCCCGCGTGCGAAGGGCAAGAGATCGCGCCCCGACGTCGCAGCACCCAACTCGACTCCGGTCGCGGCGCAGATCGTCGGGACGATGTCGACCAGGCCCACGTTGCCTGCGACGAAGCGCCCACCCTCGATCCCCGCGGGCCAACGCACGATCAACGGTACCGAGATCGACTCGAGCCAGAGTGCGCTGCGATGCGTCTTGCCGCCGTGTTCGAAGAACTCCTCGCCGTGGTCGGACGTCACGACGATCAGCGTGTCGTCGCTGATCCCACGCGCTTCGAGGCGCTCGAAGAACTCGCCCAAGCGGTCGTCGACGTAGCGGATTCCACCGTCGTAGCGCGCGATCAGGTTGTGGCGATCGCGGTCGCTCATGTCGGCGCGGATCGCGTCCGACGTCACGCCCATTCCCGTGATCGAGCCGTCGTAGTCCGGGTCGAACATCGTGTAGTACGGGTCGGGCGCGGTGTACGGGTCGTGCACGTCGAACAGGTGCACGAACAGGAAGAACGGATCGTCGCCGTTCTGCTCCAGATGCCCGTCCAGCCAGCCCTCGGCCGCGGCGAGCGTCTCGGGCGTGCTCATCGTGAAAGGATCGAACAGCGCCGGGTGCGCATCGCGGATCGCGAGCATGGCATCCTTGTCCTGCGACTCGAGCGCGGCTTGCCACAGGGGACCGACCTCGGGGTGGCTCCAGAACATGTGGCCGAGACGCTCCCAGTGCTCGAAGCCGGCGCCGAACCCGAAGCGGTCGTCCAGGTACTTCCACGTGAAGAACCCGCCGCACGCATAGCCGTCGTCGGTCAGCGCCTCGCTGAGGAACCGTCCGCGCAGGTCGGGCGCGATCGGTGCACCCTCTGCATCGAACCGGTTCCAAAGGCGGTCGTCGTCGATGCCGTGCGCGCTGATCGCGAGGCCGGTCAACATCGACAGGTGTGCGGGCAGCGTCCACGACGTCGTCGACAGGCAACGCTCGAAACGCACGCCCTCGGCAGCCAGCGCATCCAGCGCCGGCGTCGTGTCCCGCTCGTAGCCGTAGCACCCGACGTGATCGGCGCGCAGCGTGTCGATGCTGACGATCAGCACGTTCGGGCGCCGCGGCGCGTCCTCGTCCCCGTCGCCGCAACCGACGAGCGAGGTCAGCGCGAGCAGTGCTGCGAAGGTCGTGGGGGGGAGCCAGGTTCGGGAGCGCATGGGGAGTGCCGGGCACCAGTCTTACCGCATCGACCCCGGCCCTGTCTGTTTCGTTCCGAGGAGACCCCGGTCTGGGACGTCGCGGTCTCGGATAGAATCCGGCCGTGGACCCGATCTCCAACACTCCCGACGACCGTCCGATGCTCGCGCTGACGTCGGGCGATCCGTCCGGGATCGGTCCCGAGATCGTCGCGGCCGCTCTGAAGAATCCGGACGTGCTCGCCTCCGCTCGCATCCTGGTGGTCGGACCGGAATCCGTGCGTCCGGCCGGCGTCGAGACCTACGACCCGAGCGCGTCCGCGCAGGACGTGTCGTGGGCGGCCAGCGAGGACGACCGAGCCTGGACGCTCGGCACGGCCACCGCATCCGGCGGACGCGCGGCGTTGGCCGCCTTGCGCGCCGGCGTCGATCTGGTGCAAGCCGGCTGTGCGCAGGCCCTGGTCACGGCGCCGGTCTGCAAGGAGGCGCTGCACCTGGCCGGCGAACGCGTCGAGGGCCAGACCGAACTGCTGGCACGTTGGGACGCCGCTGATCCGTACGAGATGGTGGCCGAGGCCGGCGACCTGCGCGTCATGTTGTTGACGCGTCACATGCCGTTGCGCGACGCGCTCGACGCGATCGATGGGGATGGGATCGTGGATCACTTGGTGCTCTTCGATCGCGCGCTGCGTGCCCAGGGCATCGAGCGTCCGAAGCTCGCGATCGCGGGACTGAATCCGCACGCGGGGGAGGGCGGGCTCTTGGGTCACGAGGAGCACCGCACGATCACGCCTGCCGTTCGGGCAGCGCGACAGAAGGGCATCGACGTCGGCGATCCGCGTTCGCCGGACATGGTGTTCCTGGAGGGCGCGCGCGGGGACTACGACGGCGTGCTCGCGCTCTACCACGACCAGGCGTTCATCCCGCTCAAGCTGCTCAGCCAGGGTCGCGGACTCACCTGGATCGCCGGACTCTCGTATCTGCGCATGTCGCCCGTGCACGGCACCGCGTTCGACATCGCGGGCCAGGGGGTGGCGGATCCCGAAAACCTCGTCCACGCCCTTCAGGAAGCGGCCCGACGCGTCCGATCGGGCCAGAAGACCCGCTGACTCAGCCTGGGACGGCTGGCTTCGGAACCCGACCTCAGGTTCCGCACGGCATCCCTCGCCCGGAGGCCGGCGAAGCGGGCTAGACTGAACTTCCTCTCCCCGTGCTTCCGCGCCCCCGGATCCCCGTCGATCCGCCGTGGCCGGACGCCTGCCCAGACCCCTCTCCCGAGTTCCACCGCCATGATTCAGCGGAAGAAGAAGATCGTCCTCTACCAGCCCAAGCAGGTGGACGACTCCCGCGGCGTCGAGTCGAGCAAGGACATGATCCCGCTCGAGATGCTGACGATCGCGGCCTATCCGCTTCAGGACGGCTACGACGTCGAGATCATCGACGGCTCCCTGTACCGCGGCGACGAGGGGCACGAGCGCTTCCTGGCGGCGTGCGAGGGCGCGATGATGGTCGCCACGACCGGCATCCTGGGCTACATGGTCACCGACGGCTGGCGCGCGATGAAGCGCGTGAAGCAGAGCTACCCGGACCTGCCCGCGGTCATCGGTGGCTGGTTCGCCAGCGTGCGTCCCGACCTCCAGCTCGAGACCGGCATGTACGAGGCCGTGGTCCTCGGCCAGGGCGAGCTGACCTTCCGCGACGTCGTCGCTGCGATCGATGCGGGGGAGCCGCTCGACGACGTGCAGGGCCTGGCGCTCTGGCGCGACGGCGCCGTGTACAAGACCGACCCGCGACCGATCGCGGGCTGGGACCAGATCCTCAAGGTCCCGTACCACCTGATCGACATCGAGCCGTACCGCGAGCACCAGATGCGCGCGACCTCGGCGCGCGACGTGCTGCGCCTGCCGACGCCCCCGTGGATCGGATACGGCAAGCCGTACTTCGGTATCACCTACTTCGGCTCCTACGGTTGCCCCGAGCCGTGCACGTTCTGTTGCTCGCCGCTGGTCACCAACCGACGTTGGAAGCCGGTGCCGGCCGACCGCATGCTCGACGACCTCGAGGAGCTGCAGGACCGTTGGGGCTTCGACTCCGTGCGTTTCCACGACGCCAACTTCGGCGTGATGGAGAAGCGCTCCAAGGACTTCGCCGAAGGCCTCCTGAACCGCAACATGCAGTTCGGTTGGAACGCGTTCATCGAGACGCACTCGATCCTGAACTACAAGCAGTCCACGCTCGACGCGATGGCCGACAGCGGCATGTACGTCGCCGAGATCGGCGCCGAGGCCGGCGACAACGACATGATGAAGACGATCGGCAAGCCGATCCACGACGACGACAACATCGAGGCCGCGGTCCAGATGGATCGACGCGGCATCATGGGGTCGATCACCTACATCATCGGCTTCCCCGGTGAGAGCGAGGCGTCGATGCTCTCGACGATCGACCAATGTCGTCGCCTGCACCTCGCGGCGCCGCACGCGCGCCCGAACGTCTGGCCCTTCCGCCCGATCCCCGGAACGAAGATGTGGGACGAGGCGCTCGAACTCGGCTACGAGGGTCCCAAGGACCTGCCCGACTGGGGTTCGATCGGCGAGTACCACCTCGAGGAGACCTGGCCGGGCAACATCCCGCCCAAGGTCGCCGAGGCCCGCATGATGTACCAGCACTACGCGACCCTGAACTGGGGTCTCGCGCGCGGCAAGCGCGGCTGGTGGGAGGACCGCGCCGAGAAGCGCCTGACCGACGGCAGCTACGTCACCGGTCGCAACGAAGCGCGCGCGTTCGGTCTGTTCAACAAGGTCCGCAAGAAGCTCTTCCGCCCCGACGACGTTCCGCGCAGCTGGGTCGACCCGGGCCACAAGACGGGCACCGCCGGCAACGAACGTTCGGAAGCGCGCTCGGTGATGACCGACGCCACGAAGGGCTAGGGCTTCGCAGACCGAGTGGTGTGATCCAGCGCCTCCAGGGTTCTGGAACGACATCTCAGTGGTGAAAGGGGCCTTCGTATGGTCGAATCGTTGCGTCCTCGAACCTCTTTAGGAGTCGTCATGCGCATCCATGGAATCCTGCTCGGCCTCGGTTGTCTGTTCGCCATCTCGTTCGGGTCCCACGCGACCGGTCAAGGGGCCACGGTCGTCAGCGTCACTCCGGTCACCGGCGTCGTCCAGATCGGGCCCGGCGTCCCCGTGTACCCGTGCAACACACCGAACGAGCACTACTTCGGGGACTCGGTCTTCCTGTTGGACAGCGGCATCCCGATCGGGCTGACCTCGGGTGTGCACGTGGACGCCGTCGGCGGACCGACCGGAGCCTTCGGCTTCTTCTTGATGTCGGCGAACGCGACCACGCCGGTGGCGATCGGCCAGGGGTTGTTGTGTCTGACGCTGCCCGTCGCTCGGCTCAACTCGACGACGGCGAACTACGCCGGCAACCCCGCGTTCAATTCGCTGGGACAGTTCGACCTCGCCGGGTCGGGCGCTTTCGTGAACCTCAGCGGGACGGCACCGCAGACCGGTGGCTTCGGATTCGACGTGCCGGCCGAGCTGCCTCCTCCGTTCGGTCCTGGTCTGGTCCAGACAGGGGAGACGTGGTGGCTGCAACTCTGGTATCGCGACCGCGACGCGAACGGCAACGCCGTGTCGAACTTCTCGAGCGCGGTCGAGATCGAGATTCCCTGACACGCCGCTGGTCCCAATGGGCGACGGGGTTCTCCATGCGGAGAGCCCCGTCGTTGCGTTAGTGCGCGAATCGTGCGTCGAATCGAGTTTCTTCAGCGCGGCGTGCAACCCGAGCGAGCGGCGAGCGTCCTTCGGGTGTGAAACACCTCGCCACGATTCTGTGCTCGTTGCTCGCCGTGTCGTCCACGGTCGCCCCGTCGATGGCCGCCTCGCAAGGCGCCTCCCACGACGACGAGAAGGTCCCGAAGACCTTCTCCGAGCTCGAGGCCGAGATGCGTTCCAAGTTCCCCGACTCGCGACGGCGCGCGGTCAAGCACCTGGTCGAGATTGGCACGGACGACGCCTGGGAATGGGTGCTGCGGGCGTTGGAGGATCCGCTGGGGCAAGTGGCGGACGAGGCCCAGCTGGCGCTGCCCAAGTTGCCGGACGAGCGACGCTGGAAGTTGTTGCTGGGCAAGGAGGGGCTGGCGCACGACGACCCGTGGGTGCGCGTGCGCATGGCCGAGGTGGTCGGGCGCACGACGCAGGCGCTCGATGCCCGCAAGCTCCTGCGCGCCCTCGATCCCCGCGATCCGGTGGCGGCGCGCACGTTGCTGCGGTCGCTGGTGCAGAAGGCGGGCGGGAACGGCTTGACGGACGTTCCGCGGCGCTGGGGGAACGAGCTGCGCCCATGTCTGACGCGGCGCAAGGAACCCTGGTTGCGGGCCGAAGCTCTCGCAGCCTGGTTCGCCCTCGATCCGGAGGAGGCTGGAGGTAGCGTGCTCGATGGCACGCGCGACAAGTCCGGTCACGTGCGCGCCGCGGCGTTGCTTTGCTTGACCGCGCAGGACACGCGAGGCGTCGCGGTCGATGGGGCTGCCTTGCGTGAAGCGACGCGGTTGATCGTGGACGAGGACGCCCACGTGCGCTGGGTGGCGGTCGAGTGCCTCGGGCGGCTCGGGACCAAGGCCGCGCTCGAGGTCTTGATCGCACGGCTCGGTGTCGAGCCGCGCGAGCGCATCGAACGACGGGTCGTCGAGCGGTTGCAGGCACGCAGCGGATTGTTCCACCGTCGCGACCCACGTCCTTGGCGCGATTGGGTGCGTGACCTGCCTCCGAGCGGAGGACCGTCGCGCCCCGCCCAGCCTCCGGAGAATCGAGGCGATTCGGTCGCCGGGACGACGCGACTGCCGATCACCTCCGACCGGCTCGCTTTCCTGATCGACATGTCCGGTTCGATCTGGAACGTGCGCGACGACGGCACGCGTCGCAAGGACGAGATCGATGTGATCGTGCACCAGACGATCGATGCGCTGCCGGACGGGGTGCGCTTCAACCTGGTGCCGTTCGCGGGGCGGCCGGTCCTGTGGCAGGACGACGGGTTGGTGACGGCCAGCAAGCGCACGCGCCGCGAAGCGCGGACCTGGTACGACGACCTGAAACTGACGGGACCCGGGGACTTCGAGGGGGCGGTGCGGCGTGTGCTGCTGGACCCCGAGATCGACACGTTGTGTGTGCTGACCGACGGTGCGCCGACGGGCGGTCGTCGCTGGCACCTCGAGATGATGATGCAGCTCCTGTTGGCCGAGACGCGTTTCCGGCCGGTGACGTTCGACGTCGTGCTGGTCGATGCTTCGCGGGCCGCGGAGCGGCGTTGGGACGTGTTGTGCGTCGGCAGCGGAGGCGAACTGACGTCGCGGACGTTGAAGGGGCGCTAGGGGAGCGACCTCGGTCGCACACCGCGTAGACTCCGGCGATGAGCGAAGACCTTCCCAACCCGGAGTCCATGGAATCCGGGTCCACGCGATCCGAGCCCACGATGCCCGGTCCCTACGACTGGGCCGATCACTACACCAAGGGCGACACACCCTGGGACCTGGGCGCCGCGCATCCGGATCTGGTCGCGCGCATCGCGGCGGGTGAGTTCGAGCCGCCCAGGACCGGGGCCCGCGCGTTGGTGCCGGGTTGTGGAAAGGGGCACGACGCCCTGGCGCTCGCCCAGGCCGGCTGGGTGGTCGTCGCGCTCGACTACGTGCCCGAGGTGCAGACCATTCTGGGTGCCCAGCTCGCGAAGTTCGGGGGCGAGGTCGTGCTGGGGGACGCGCTCGAGTTCGCGCCCGACGAGCCCTTCGACCTGATCTGGGAGCACACGTTCTTCTGCGCGATCGACCCGAGCGATCGCCCGCGCTACGCGGAGCTGATCCGCCGCGTCCTGGCACCTGGCGGCCAGCACGCAGCGATCGTGTTCCCCCTGGACAAGCCCGAGGAGGAGGGCGGTCCTCCGCACGGCTTCAACGCGAGCACGCTGGACGACCTGCTCGGGGACGAGTTCCGGCGATTGACCGAGGAACCCGTCGGCCAGGGAGTCGGCAAGCGAACGCGACCCGAGCGGTTCTCCCTGCTCGAGCGGCGCGGCGGCTGAGATCACTTGGCCTTGGTGTAGCTGCGGAACTGGAAACGTCCGCGGCTGGACTTCACACCAGGGACGTGCTCGAGCCATCCGAGCACGCGGCCGAGCCCGCGCACGAGTCCCCCGGTCCGCGCACCGAAGTTGCGCGTGCGGAACGCGAGTTCCTCGGGCGCCGGCGTGGCTTGGCTGCCCATCTTGCCGCTGGCCACCAAGCCAGCTGTTCGCAGCGGTCCATCGACTTCGGCCGGCGCGAGCGCCTGGAAGGGGCCGATGTTCGGATCGGGGGACAGCACGTACTCGACGCCGCCCGGGCCTCCGCGGCGCGCGCGCAGGCTCTCGGTCCATTGGTGGAACGAGCGCTTCGAGACGAAGGCGATCCACAGCGTGCCCCCGGGCTTGAGCCAGCGCGCCATGTCGTGGATCAAACGTGCACGTTCTTCAGCGCCGAGGCCCTCGAGCCGGAACAGGCACGACACGACGTCGTAGGCTCCGTCCTCGGGCGCATCCATGCCGGCTGAAGCCGTGGGCCAACCGCGCGTGACCGCATTCGGTTTGACGCGCTTGGCGCACCAGCCGGCGACCTCGGGGCTGCGCTCGGCGACCTCGAACGTGTAGCCGCGACGTTCGCGGGCGATGCGTTCCGTGAGGATGCCGGTGCACGGCAGGACGTCGAGCCAGCGGTTGCCGGAGTCCTGGTCGGCTGCGGGCACGTGCGCCTCGAGCGACTCGAGCAACGCGCGCGTCTCCCAGGCACGCGGCTTGTTGTGACGCAAACCATTCAACACGCGAGCGCGTTGGTAGATGGCCAGCAGGTCGGGTTCCCAGTCCGCCGGGTTCGCCGACGACGGAATCGGCCGACCGGTGTAGTGGTTGTAGTGCGCGACCTGACTGAGCGGGCGGCGCTTCGGTCCGGCCTTCGGGATCGCTTTCGGCCAACCCAGCGCGACGACGGCGATCACCATGCGATCGGGCGGCAGGCCGACGCGCGCGCGCACCTTCTCGGCGTCACCGGTCTGCGTGATCCAGAACGTGCCGAGGCCGAGCACCTGCGCGGCCAGACTCATGTTCTGGATGAGCGCGCTCGCGGACTGGATGTTGGCCGCGTTCTCCTCGGAGAACCCGCGCCCGTAGGCGACGACGATGTTGACCGGCGCGTTGCCCATCTGCGACGAGAGCGCCGCGAGGTCCGCGTTGATCTCGGGGTCGTCCACCGCGACGAGATCCCACATCTGATAGTTGCAGGAACTCGGAGCCCAGATGCCCGCGTGCATGACCTGGTCGACGAGTTCACGGGCGACGGGGTCGGGCCGGAAGCGGCGGATCGAGCGACGCTCGTACAGCGCGTCCCAGAAGTCCTGGGCGGGCAACTCGGCCAGCGGCGGGGTGCGACCGTCCTCGATGTCCCCGGAGCCCGCGGTCGGATCCCCGGCGGGTCGGTCGGGGATTCCCTCCGAGGACGCGCTCGTCGGTTGCTCTTCGGGATCGGGGGGCATGCCTCTTCCATCGGCCCGAAAGGGGCCTCTGGTCGAGGATTCTACGCTGCCCTTGGCCCCGATTCGTGAATCGGGCGGCTCGTGAGGCTCGTCCAGGCCGTCCCGGTCGAATCCGAAGTCCCCGGCGGAATCAGAAGTCGGTCCCGAGGGGACGCAGGTCCTGTTCGGGCGGCGGGACCAACCGGGGCAGTCCCCGGCTCCCGAGCGGCACGATCAGGTGCAGGAGATTCGGCACGCCAGGCGCCGAGAGCTGCACGACCGGGACGCCATCGATCTGGCAGGTGTGCATGCGGACGCCGGAACCTCGCACGCCCTGACCGACGGCGGTCGCCGGCGGGTGGGTCAACACGAAGGCCTCGCCCTCCGGTCCAACGAGGCGCAGCGCACGGGTGCCGCGCCAGGGCAAGCCCTCGAGCGGACCTTCGACCGCATAGCGCGCGTCGTGGACCACGCCGACGGGGACGTCCCCGAACGTGCGCGGTCCTTGCGGTTGCAAGCTGCAACCGAACGTGCCGACGTCGTCGAGGGCCAGGACGTCGGGACCGAACGTCGGGATCTCGCTGCACAGGTCCGGCGAGGACAGGAAGCTGACGTACAGATCGTCGAGCGTCGGCCCCGGGGACGATCCGGGTCGCGTCGTCATCGTCGACACGATGAGCACCGCGGCGGCTGCAACCCCGGCGAGGCTCCACCACGCGGAGTGGCGACCCTCGTCACGGCTCCACAGCCGGCGGACCGTGCGCGCGGGGTCGGCGGGCGGCTGGAAGGAAGCCCGCAAGCGGGCTTCGATCGCCTCCCAGTCGTTGGTTCGTCGTTCGTCGCTCATCGCGAATGGTCCCCTTCGGCGGTGGGGGATTCAGGGCTCAGGCTCTTCAACATCGCGCTGCGCGCACGGTGGACGTGGCTCATCGCCGTGCCTTCGGGAATGCCGAGCGTCGCGGCGATGGTCTTGTGATCGAGTTCGAGGACGACCTTGAGCAGCAAGCAGGCGCGCGCGGTCGGGCGCAGGTCCATCAACGCGGCGACGAGTTCGTCGTCCCAGCTGCCATCGTCCCAGGGACTCAACTCGCCTTGCAGCGTGATCCCAGCACGCGGCGCCGGGCTGGCGGCGGGGCGCGAGGCCAGGACCTCATCCCCACGCGCGACCTCCCAACGACGCACGCGCTTGCGCAGGCGATTGAGGGCGGAGTAGCGGACGATGCGTCCCATCCACGCGCCGAAATCGGTGCCCGGTTGGAAGGTGTCCAGTTTTTCGAGTGCGACCACGGCGGCTTCCTGCAACACGTCCTCGGCTTCGACCCGGTCGCCCGTGATGCTCGCGGCCACGGTCCACAATCGCGTGGCGTGGGATTCGAACATCGACCCGAAGGTCGGCCGATCCAGCCGGCCCGCGTTCGAGACGGGCTCGGAGGGAACCGGCAGATCGGACCGATCCCGGGATGGGGTCCTGGCCGTGTTCGCGGTCGGAACCCGGCTGGGAGCGGGGTCGGGCATGCCGTGGGGGTGTTGTGTGGGCTCCATGTCCTGGCGTGGGGAGGTCCTTGCGATCTCCCCACGATTCTCGGCCGATCGGTTCGAGGGATCCGTCGAATCGGACCCCGTGGTGTTCCGGGCAGGATGTCCTGGCGCCCAACCTACGGGCTCGCATGCCTGGCGTGAGCACGCATTCGATTCCCGGGGCCAGGTCGCTACGCTGCGCCGCGAACTCCCATGCGTCGGCACCATCTCACGAACCTCGGAACGGCCTGGCTCTGGGCCGGCCTGCTGCTGGGCACCCTCGCCTGCGGCCCCGGAATCGGTCCGACCCCGGGCATCCCGCGATCCACGCCGCCGTCCGGCATCCAGCACCGTGAGACGTTCGATGAGCGGACCGGCGCGCTGATTCATGCGTGGAACGAGAGCTTCGATCGGGGTGGGTTGCCGGTCCGGGAAGACCTGGAGCGTCGCTGGTGGCCCAACGGCACGCTGCGCGCCGAGCGCCATTGGCGATCGGGGATTCCCGTCGGACGTTGGTCGACGTGGTGGGAGGACGGTGCGCCGCGCTCGGTCCACGAGCACGCGCCCGAGCCGTCGACGATGACCTACTGGCATCCGGGTGGGTCCAGGTCGAGCGAAGGCCTGCACCTCCTGGGCAGCAAGCAGGGCGTCTGGACGTTCTGGGACGAAGCGGGGACCGTGAGGCGCGAGGGTCGTTTCGAGGACGGCATCGAGACCGGCGTGTGGACCCTGTGGCATCCCAGCGGCGCGCTGGAGGCCCGCGGCGTGATGCGCGCCGGCAAGCGTGTGGGGGAGTGGAAGCTGTGGGCCGAGTCCGAGGACGTGCGCCATTCGGACTGGATGCCGCCGCTCGACCCGGTGCCCTCACCGCGTCGCGGCTGGAACGGCTAGCGCGTCATGGAACGCAAGCGACCGGACGTCGACACGCGGGACATCAACGCGAGTTCCGCGCGACGGATGCGCACCGAGCTCCAGCCCTTCTGCGTCAAGGCCGCGCGCAGTCGGCGCAGGCGACGTCGATGCCGTTCGAACGACTGGATCACGATCGCGCGGCGGCGCGGCATCTGTCGCGTGCCGACCAGCCCGAGCGCCATCGCGCGCAGCACGTCGCCCGATTCGACGACGCCCAAGGCGCGCATCCGTTCCTGGGTGACCTTGTCCATCTGCGTGATGCGCAGGCTCTGGGGCGAGGGGGTGATGCTGGGGAAACCGGCCGCTTCGACCGACACGCCCCAGGGCGCCAGGCGGCGCGTGAGATTGGCCTTGAGCTGTTCGTTCAAGGACGGAATGTCATGGATCGATACGCGTGTGCTGGTGCGCAGGACCTCCTGCACGCCGAGACCGAGCATCTGGACCATGCCCTTCACGACGTCGTCGATCTCGATCAGCGCACGTCGGATGTCGACGATGCGGTAGACGAGGTTCGCGTCGGCGTGCAGGACGAGGCCCTCCAGCGTCGCGACCCGTTGGCTCGGCAGGTCCAGCGTGCGCGATCGCGTCGGCAGGATCTCGCCCTTCTGCACGAACGGGATCATCCAATGGAAGCCCGGCTCGAGTCGCGCCCCCGCGCGTCCGAACGTGAAGCGCAGGCCCGTGTAGCCCGAGTCGACCGTCAAGCCCATCGCCTTGACGAGGGCGTAGACCGAGGACACGACGATGTAGAAGAGGTTGTCGCCCAGCTTGTCGAAGAGGTCCCAGAGGAGCCGCGAACCCGGGTTGCGGGAGTCCTCGCCCTCGGTCGGCGTCTCCGTCTCCTTGGGTTCGTCCTGCCGCGAGGCAAGGGCCGCCTGCAACGCTCGAGCCTCGCGGCCCCAGCGTTCGTCGACGGTGGTGGAGGTCACGCGTCCGCGACTCACAGGTCCTCGTCGCCCTCCGATTCGTCGTCCAAGGGTTGCCCCGGATTCTCCATGGCGTCCTTCTCCTTCTGACGACGTTTCTCCTCGTCGAGCACGCCGTACATCTCGCCTTCGGCGCGGTCCGTGTACGCGTCGTCCTGGGCACGACGGCGGCGGGCGGAGGTCGCGGGCTCGTCCGGGTGGACCGAGACGACCGCGCCCGAGATCAAGGCGACCGCGGCTTCCTCGCTGAGTCCCTGGTCGGCCAGGTGTTCGTACAGCGCCAGCTTCTCGTGGGCCAGCATCTCGAGCTGGGTGATCTCGAGCGTCGTCGGCGACGGCGAGATGTTCGAGAACCCGAACTGCAGGATGCGCACGCCCCATTGGTCCTCGACGTTGCGCAGCTCGTCGCGAATCTCGTCGCACATCTGATCGACGGCCGTCACGGTCTTGCGGTCCTTGCTGGACACGACCTGTTGGATCGCGATGACGACGCGGTTCTGCAAGCCGGTCACCAGGTCGTCGACCTCGATGACGGCCTTGCGCAGGTTGACGATCTGGTAGACGACCTTCGAGTCGATCTCGTAGACCAGGTTGTCGCTCAGCTGGATGATCTGGGGCTCCAGGTCGAGCGTCGTGTGCTTCGTCTCCTTGACCTGGAACGTCTGGATGATCGGGATCTTGAAGTGGATCCCCGGTCCGACGACCGAGCGGGCGCGGCCCAGGGTGAAGCGCAGAGCGTGTTGGCCGTCTTTGACGACGACGAAGAGGCCGGTGAAGGCTCCGAAGATGTCGAGGGACATGGTGTCGGTTGGGCGCCTCTTGGGGCGTCGTGAGGGGATGCCGAGTGCGGGCCCCCGCCGAGGGGGCATGCCGCTGCGAGTCCCTGCTGGGTGGATGCGTGGGGCGGGCCCTCGGACGCAGCCCCATCGAATGGGGCCGGCCGGGTGCCGTGGTCCCGCCGAAAGGGGCGGACGTCCGCGGAGGATACTCGCTGGCCCTCCGCCCACGCGCTACCTTCCCGCCATGACTCCCCGTCCCACCCCGCCCCGGATCCCGCGCGAACGCGGTGACGATCACAATCCTTCCATCGTCGCGCGGCGCCTCGCGCTCTGCGAAGGGGCCGCCGGTGGCGCCCTGCCGTACCTGGCGGGGCAGTCCGTGGAGCCGGCGGCGGCCCGCGGCAACATCGAGAACCTGATCGGCTTCGCCCAGGTGCCCGTGGGCATCGCGGGTCCGATGTCGGTCGACACCTCGTCCGGCGAACGCACCGTCTACGTCCCGATGGCCACGACCGAGGGTGCGATGGTCGCGTCCTACTCCCGTGGCATGCGGCTGCTCGGGGAAGGTGGGGGAGCCTGGGCGCGCGTCACCCGCGAGGGTTTGTCGCAGCACCCGATGCTGGAGTACGCGGACGTCCCCGGGGCGCTCGCTGCAGCGGACGTGGCGCGCACGAGCCTGGCGGCCTGGCGCGAGGTCGTCCAAGGCATCACCTCGCACGGCGAGTTGATCAGCGCGGATCCCGAGATCCTGGGGCGGCGCCTCGTGCTGCGCTTGATCTTCACGACGGGCGATGCGATCGGGATCAACATGGCGGCGCACGCGGCCGACCTGATCAGTCAAGACCTGGCGGAGCGTACGCGGGCCCGCGCGCGCTACGTCCACGGCCAGGACGTCGAGAAGCGCGCGAACGCTCGCGCACTGGTCGAGGGGCGCGGTCGCTCGGTCGTCGCCCAGGTCGTCGTGCCGCGCAAGGCCTTGCAGGACGTCGCGCGCGTCACGCCTGAGGACATGGTCGCCGTCGCGCGCGCCTACGCCACCGGCTACGCGCAACTGGGCACCCAGAACTGGACCGTCCAGGCCGCGAACGGGCTGTCCGCGATCCTGGTGGCCTGCGGCCAGGACGTCGCCTACGTCACCGAATCCGCCACAGGACTGCTGGATCTGGACCTCACGGACGACGGCGATCTGTTCGCATCCGTCACGTTGCCGTCGTTGTTGGTCGGCACCGTCGGCGGCGGCAGCGGACAGGGCACGGCGCACGAGTGCCTGTCGATCCTGGGGTGCGTGGGCGACGGACAGGCGAACACGTTCGCCGAGATCCTGGGCGCCGCGGTGCTCGCCGGCGACCTGTCGTTGATGGCGGCCTTCTGTGCGCACGAGTTCGTCGAAGCGCACGAGCGTTTGGGTCGCAACCGCCCCGGTCGAGACCGCGACGGGAGTCCGAGCGCGTGAAGCCGGACTCGAAACCGTTGGGCCTGTGGGTCTGGATCTCCTACGGATTCCTGGTCGCGTGCCTCGGCATGTACCTCTACATGGGCTCGCAGCCCGGGGGCGCGAACGCGATCTGGGTCTACCGCTTCGGTCGCTATTTCCTGGCGATCGGCGCGTTGCTCTTCCTGCCGATCGCGTTCTTCTGCGCGTGGCGTTCGCAGCCGATGATCACGAGGCCGCGCGGCCTCGCCTTCGCGTGCTTGGCCGGCACGGTCGGGATCGCCACCTGGCCGGTGCCGTACAGCACGCCGCATCCGCCCAGCACGGTCGAGTTCCACATGCCGGTCGCAGGCGCCTGGCGCGTCCTGATCGGAGGCCGCGGCGACCAGGCCAATCCGCTGCGCTTGATCCCCGCGCGTTGCACCGGCCTGCAGCTGGTGCGCGATGTCGAGGGAGCCCCGATCCGCGAGGGGGCCGCGGTGCCGCCGACCTATGTGGATCACCTCGCCTTCGGGGAACCCGTGAGCTCTCCGTGCGCGGGGACGGTCGTGCGAGCCGTGGGGGACCTGCCCGACCTGCCCGCGCCCGAGCGGCGACGTAGCGCCGAGATCGGCAACCACGTGGTTCTCGAGGTCGGTGAGGGCGAATACCTCTATCTGGCCAACCTCCAGGCCGGGAGCCTGCAGGTCGGCGTGGGGGAACGGGTCGAGACCGGCCAGTCCGTGGCGCGGGTCGGGGCTTCGAGCCGCGCGAACCCCTCCTCGGCGCCCCATCTGGAGGTTTTCCTCGCCAGCCACCCTGACCTGCAGCACGCCGAAGGGGTGCCCTGGTTCCTGTTCGACTACGTCGCCGACGGCGTCCCGATCCGCTCCGGGGTCCCGCGCGGAGGGGTCGCCCGGGGTGGCGCTTGGGTGGGCCAGGTGATCGAAGCGAGTCGCTGAGCCCACCCGGGCCTTGACGCGCGGAAGCCGGCTCCTATCCTGATTGGCTTCCACGCCCGGAGAGCAAGTCTCTTTGGGCGCGAATCGACCCCTGTTCCCACTCGGAAGAGCGCCAAGAGTCCCGGCCAAGAGCCGGCTGTCGCGCACCTTCCGATCTCGATCGACGCACTTCGCGTCTGCCCCCATTCCTGATCCTCCATCGCCATGACCGCCGTCCTCAAGAAAGAGTCCCCGAGCCTGTCCAGGCCCCAGTCCAAGGGACTCGCGCGTCGCCGCAACATCGGGATCATGGCCCACATCGATGCGGGCAAGACGACCGTCACGGAGCGCGTGCTCTTCCTGACCCAGCGCATCCACAAGACCGGCGAAGTCCATGACGGCGCCGCGACGATGGATTACCTGGAAGAGGAGCAGAAGCGCGGCATCACGATCCAGTCGGCTGCGACGTCCTGCGAGTGGAACGGCTACGAGATCAACATCATCGACACGCCGGGTCACGTCGACTTCACCGTCGAGGTCGAGCGCTCGCTGCGCGTCCTCGATGGCGCCGTCGCGGTGTTCGACGCCAAGAACGGTGTCGAGGCCCAGTCCGAAACGGTGTGGCGTCAGGCCGACCGCTACAAGGTTCCGCGCATCTGCTTCATCAACAAGATGGACAAGATCGGTGCGAACTTCGAGTTCGCCGTCGGCACCATCCGCGATCGCCTCGGCGCGCGCCCCGTCCCGATCCAGCTGCCGATCGGCACCGAGAAGGACTTCGAGGGCTTCGTCGACCTGATCCGCATGAAGTACATCACCTTCCCCGACGATGGGGACGGTCGCGAGTACCTCGAGGGCGAGATTCCCGAGGAGCACATGGAGGCCGCCGAGCTGGCGCGCCACGACATGCTCGAGGTCGCCGCCGAGAGCGACGACGAGCTGCTCGACCTGTTCCTCGAGGATCAGCCGATCAGCGAAGAGATGGTCGTCCGCGCGCTGCGCCAGGCCTGCCTGAGCCTCGCCGCCACGCCGGTCCTCGCCGGTTCCGCCCTCAAGCACAAGGGCGTGCGCTTCGTCATGGACGCCGTCCTCCAGCTGCTGCCCGCGCCGATCGAGATCCCGCCCGTCGAGGGCACGATCCCGCACACCGAGACCATCGTCACGCGCAAGCCGTCCGACGACGATCCCGTCGCCGTCATGGCGTTCAAGACGATCGCCGAGCCGACCGGTGACCTGACCTTCGTGCGCGTCTACTCGGGCGTCCTCAAGAAGGGCACCAAGCTCGAGAACCCGCGCACGGGCAAGACCGAGCGCATCGGCCGCCTCGTTCGGATGCACGCCAACAAGCGCGAGGCGCTCGAGGAAGTGCACGCCGGCGACATCGCCGCCATCATCGGTCTGAAGAACACCGTCACCGGAGACACGTTGTGCGATCCGGACAACCCGATCGCGCTGCAGAAGATCTCCTTCCCGGACACCGTCATCTCGATGTCCCTCGAGCCGGAAGAGAACAAGGACCGCGACAAGCTGTCCGAGATCATCGGCCGCATGATGCGCGAGGACCCGACCTTCAAGGCGGTCACCGACGAGGCTACGGGCGAGCTCGTGATCTCGGGCATGGGTGAGCTGCACCTGGAAGTCGTCGTCGGTCGCATCAAGAACGACCACAACTGCGGCGTGCGCACCGGCAAGCCGAAGGTCGCGCTCAAGCAACGCCTCAAGAAGAACATCGAGACCCAAGCTCGCTACATCCGTCAGTCGGGTGGTTCGGGCCAGTTCGCCGTCGTCAGCGTCCGTTTCGAGTACGACCCCGAGCTGACCGGCTTCGAGTTCGTCGACGGCGTCAAGGGTGGCAACGTTCCCCGCGAGTACATCCCGGCGGTGCGCACCGGTCTCGAGAGCTACTTCAAGGTCGGCGGCCGCAACGGTACGCCGTTCGTCTCGACGCGCTGCACGCTGTTCGACGGCAAGGCGCACGACGTCGACTCCAACGAGAAGGCCTTCGAGGCTGCGGGCGTCCTGGCCTTCCGCCAGGCGGTCGAGGGCGGCAACACCGTGTTGCTCGAGCCCTACATGAAGGTCGAGGTGACCGTGCCCGAGGAATTCCTCGGCGCCGTCGTCGGTGACCTCAACTCGCGCCGTGGCGAGGTGTCCGACGTCGACAGCCAGGGTGACCTGCGCATCGTCCGCTCGGTCGTCCCGATCGCCGAGATGTTCGCCTACTCGTCCGCCCTGCGCGGCGCGACCCAGGGCCGTGGCCAGTACTCCATGGAGTTCCAGGAGTACCGCGACGTGCCCGAGGGCATCGCCAAGAAGATGCGCGAAGTCGAGGAGTAGTCCCGCTTCCGCATCGTGTGATTCCAAAAAGGGGCGCGGGTTCGACTCGCGCCCCTTCTTCGTTCCCCTCCGCACGCTACGATCTGACCCCTATGCCCAGCACCGCCAAACGCCGTTGGAGCCGCGAGCTCCCGAACGAAGTCGACGGGATCGCGATCGGTTCCTCCGGTCCGGTTCTCCTGCACGGCTACGACCCGCCCGCCGGCGGCAAGTGGATCGACGACGTCATCCCCGGCAAGCTCGGCGCGCTCGATCGCAACACCGGAGAACAGCTCTGGATGGCTCCCTGCGAGGTCGGCTACGGACGTGGTTTCGGCGCCGGCGTGGGGGACAAGGGCCAGGTCATCGTGCTCGGTCCCAGCATGAGCGGCCACCGCATCGTGCGCATGGCGATGGACGACGGTGAGTTGCTGCAGGCCGCCGCGATCCCTGCGTTCGATGTCGCGAACGTCGGCACGGACGTCGTGATCTGCGGCACGCCCAGCAAGCTGTTCGCGATCGGCAGTTCGGACTTCAAGAATACATGGGTGTACGCGCGCGAAGGCGAGCGCTACCACCACATCACACGGGTCGAGGACCGCGCGCTCGTCGTGTTCTCCAAGGAGAACCTGTACGGCGTGCTCGTGCTCGACGCCGAGACCGGCGATTTCGATCGCGTGCTCGTGCCGCCGTCGCTCGAGGCGGTCTACGGCCTCGCCGCGACCTCCGAGGCCATGGTCGTGCTGACCTCGAACCTGGGCATCGCGCTCCAGGGCGACGCGATGAGCAACTTCTTGCGCGACCTCGCGCTGCACCCGACCGGGGGCATGAAGGATCACCTGACGCTCGCCGCCTGGCGCCTCGATGGCCGCCGTTCGGACGCGCCGCTCTGGTACCGCATCCTCGAGACCACCGACCTGGACGACCTGCCGGACGCGTCGATCGCAGCGGACAGCGGCAAGCTCTATCTCGAACGCGGCGCCCTCCTCGAAGCCGTGGATGCCCTCACGGGACGTCCCCTGGGCGAATGGACGGTGCCGGGCCTCGACGAGCGCATCGCCTGGAAGGTCACCGAAGGCGCGGGCCTCCTGGCCGAGGAGACGCGCGTCTCCGTCTTCGAACTACCGGCCTGAGCCCCACGCACCGTTCCCTCGGCGCTCCTCGATCGAGGGCTCCGAGATCCACCTTGACCGCACGCCGACCGGGCGCGACGATTCCGAGATCATGGCCGAGACAACCGAACCGCAGCTCGACGAGGACGGCCTCGTCATCCAGACCTACGACAGCATGGTGCTCGTCGTCGTCCCTCAAACGGGCTTCGGCGACCAGATCCTGCGCTACGCGCGTTCGTCGCTCTACAACGTGTCCGTCGGGACGCGTTCGGTCGCCCAGGATCCGGACACGGATGTCAAAGGCCGCTTGCAGGACGAGTTCCTGGTCGACGGTCCGCTCGCCGGCGAAACGATGGATGCCTACACCGGCATCCTCATCGCCGGTTGCGAGGGACCGAACCCGCTCGCGAACGATGCCCAGGTCCAAGCGCTGCTGCGCGCAGCCCACGCCGACGGCAAGCTCATCGCCGCGTGGGGGAACGGCCTCGAAGCGCTCGCCGCGGCAGGCGTCGTCAAGGGCCGCAAGGTCACCGGGGATGCCAGCGCCCAGTCCGCGACCAAGAGCGCGGGCGGCAAGTACACAGGACGTCAGCTCGAGGTCTCGAACCACATCGTGACCGCCGTCGACGAAGGCAGCGGCATGCGCTTCGGCCAAGCCCTGGCCGAAGTCGTTCGGATCTGAGCGACGCGCCGATCGGGGGCCCTTTCCACGGGACCCGTTCGGTGTGCTCGGATTCCACTCGCGGCCTGGATGACGGCCGATCCCCATCCTTTCGCGGCGACCCAGGATCGGGGCGCGGATCCGAACATCGTGCTCAGCAGCGCGCAACTTCGCAACGGCCGCGCCGAGGCTCGAGGGCCGATTCCACGACCTGGGACGCGACTTCGCGGCCGCTCGGTGCCCGGATCCCTTCCGCGCCGTGTCCGTGTTCGGCACTGGATCGCGCAGGCACCCCACGACCCTCCCAGGTTGTGGTATCACCCAACTATTCGACCCACTCCTCGCGCTCGAGCCCGGTAGCTACCGCGTTCGCAGCACGTCCACTCCGCACCGGGGCTCCAACCCGGAAATGCTTTGACTGCTACTCCCATCCTCGAAGCCCTCGCTCGTGAGCAGGGTGTCGATGCCGAGGCGGTTCGCGCCGTCCTCGAGATGCTCGATGCAGGCCTGACCGCGCCGTTCATCGGTCGCTGTCGCCGGGCCCGTACCGGCGGCCTCTCCGAAGGCCAGATCCGCAAACTCCAGCTGAGCCGCGGCGAGTTCGAAGAACTCGACCGCCGTCGCGGCACCATCTTGCGTGCGCTCGAACGTGAGGAGGGCCTTGCGCCGTCCATCATCGACTCGGTCACCAAGTGCATGGATCGCTTCGAGCTCGAAGACCTCTTCGTGCCTCACCGCCGGCCCGAACCCGAAGTGCAACTCGCGATGGATCGCGGTTTGGACGCGCTCGCGGACCAGCTCGTGAAGCCGATGCCGAAGCCGGCACGCGAAGCGCGCGCGCCCAAGGACGACGCTCCGGAAGGGACGGCGCCCGAAGTGGTCGCAGCTGCCGAGCCCGCCGTCGAAGCCGCGCCGACCGAGGCGCCCGCAGCCGAGGCCGCGCCGGTCGAGGCCGTGCCCGCAGAAGCTGCCGCGGTCGAAGCACCCGCAACTCCTGAGGCCACGCCGGAACCCGACGTCGCTCCCGAAGCACCGGTCGCGGCTGACGAGCCCGCCGCGGCCGACGCTGCACCTGCAGAAGCTGCACCTGCAGAAGCTGCACCTGCAGAAGCTGCGCCTGCGGAACCTGCACCTGCTGAAGCTGCCTCGGGGGCCGAAGAGCCGCCGACCGCGGACGCGGTTGCGACGGAAGCGAGTCAGCCCACCGAGCCGGCCAAGGACGGTCGTCACACGGTCGCGGTCGAAGCGGACGTTCCCGGCCAGCACGGCGCGAGCACGCCCGCGCGCGTCGCGGTGACGCCGGAGCTCGCTCGCCTCTGCCAGCCGTTCGTGAACCCCGACAAGGGCATTCACACCGAGATCGAGGCGCTCGCCGGAGCGATGCGCATCCTCTCGGACCGACTCGGTCGCAACTCGGGCCTGCGAGGTCAGGTCCGCAAGATGATGGCCAAGCGCGGCACCCTGCGCGTGCGTCCGCTCGTCGATCCCAAGCAAGCTGGCCGTCACAAGCCGCTGCTCAAGCTGAACCAGCCGCTCAAGCAGGTCCAGGGCCATCGCCTGATCGCGATCCGCCAGGCCCAGAAGGAGCGCGCGATCAATACGCTCATCGAGCTGGACACCCAGGTCGCCTTGCCCAAGGTGCGCCAGGCGCTGGGGCGTCGGACCGATCCCGCGTTCGAGGAAGTGCTCCACGAGGTCGCCCGCCGGGCCCTCGAAGCGCGCCTTCTGCCGGTGATCGAGGAGGACGTTCGCCTCGAACTCAAGGAGCGCGGTGACGCGGAAGCCCTGCGCTTCCTCGGTTCCCACCTGCGTCAGGTCCTGCTCAGCCCGCCGCAAGGCCGTCACCCCGCCGTGGGTGTCGACGTCAGCGCGAAGGGCGATTGGATCCTCGCGCGCCTCGACGGCGAAGGCAACGTCGGCGCCAAAGGTCGCATCGAGACCGAAGGCAAGGACGCCGCGGCCCTCGGTGCCGAGCTCGTCGCCTTCCTCGAGGACTCGCCCGCCCGCGCCTTGGTCGTTTCGAACGGCCGTGGACCGCGTGCCCAGGTCGCCTCGATGCGCGCCGCGCTCGAAGCCGGCAGCCTCGGTCAGGTCGTCGTGCTCGCCACCGAAGCCGGACTGTCGAACTACGCCAACTCCGAGATCGGTCGCCGCGAGCTTCCGGACTGCACGGTGCCCGAGCGGGCTGCCGTCAGCCTCGGACGTCGCTTCCAGGACCCGATGTCCGAGCTGCTCAAGGTCGATCCGCGGCACCTGTCGCTGGGCTCCGAGCAGGGCTTGGTCAGCAAGGCCAACCTGCGACGCGTGCTCGACGAGGCGACCGAATCGGCCGTCGCGCACACCGGTTGCGTGCTGAACCAGGCGCCGGCCTCCGTGCTGCGTCAGATTCCCGGACTGGACGACGATCGTGTCGAAGCGCTGTTGGCGCGTCGCGCCGAGAAGCCGTTCACCTCCCGCGAAGAGCTGCGTACCGAGGGCCTCTTGAACGAGGTCCAGTGGACCAACGCGATCGGTTTCCTGCGTGTGCCGGAGTCCTCCGAGCCGCTCGACAAGACCAGCCTGCACCCCGAGCTCTACCCGATCGCCCGCAAGCTGCTCGAGAGCAGCGGCCAGACGGTCCAGGACGGTCTCGGTCGCCCCGGCGCCACCAAGGGACTGCGTCGCCAGACGTTCGAGCTCGACGAGGTGACGTGGCGTGATCTGATGCGGGAACTCTCGTTCCCTGGTCGCGATCCGCGCTTCCGCAACCACCTGCCCGAGTTCCTGCACCGCGACACCGATCCGATTCGCATCACGGAAGGTCGCGTCGTCGAAGGTGTGATCACGAACGTGACCAGCTTCGGTGCATTCGTCGACATCGGTCTGGCCAACGACGCGATGATCCACATCTCTCAGTTGTCCCAACGCTACTTGCGTGATGCCCGCGAGACGTTGTCCGTCGGACAGTGCGTGCGTGCCAAGATCACCGACCCGAAGGGCCAGCGCATGGCGCTCACCCTCAAGGACGTTCCGCCCGTCGAACGTGCACCGCGCGCTCGTCGTGAAGGTGGCGGCGGAGCTCGCCGTGACGGCGGAGGTCGCGACGGTGGTGGTCGTGACGGCGGCAGGCGCGGAGGCGGCAAGGGCCGCGAGCGTGACCGTGGGGGACGTCCGGGCGATGCGCGCGGCATGATCCTGGGCGATGGCAGCGGGCGCAGCAAGCGCGGCCCCGGTGCGCGCCGCGACGACCGCAAGCGCGAGTCCGTCGAGCGCGTCGACCTGAAACAGGTCAACGCCAACGCCAAGCAAGCGGCCTTCAACCCGTTCGCGAAGTTCTTCAAGGCCAGCGAGCCCGAGCCCGAAGCGGGCCAGGTGACCGAAGCCAAGCCTGACAAGAAGCCCAAGCAGCCGAAGTCTCCTGAGCCGAAAGCCGCAGAGCCGAAAGCCGCAGAGCCGCAGGTCGCAGAGTCACCGGTCGCCGAGCCGACCGCTGCGGACCAAGCTGCGACGCAGGACGCACCGGCGACCGAGAACTCCTGAGCCCGACCGGGGCAGCCTTCCTGGGCTGCACTCTGGGAACGCGAAGCGCCTCTCGTCCGTTTGCGGACGAGAGGCGCTTCTCATACGTCGGGCCCGCTGCGCGGTCCCGTCGATCATCGATCCCCGCGGATCAGCGCGGGTAGTTCGGAGGCTGCGGAGCCGAGCCGGGCCCGGGGAACGGCGGCGGAGCATCCAGGTCGATCTCCGTGACGTCCTGGGTCTGGGCCTCGAACGGCGGCGCTTCGAAGCGTACGTCAGGGGCCGGTTTCGGCAGCGGAGCGCGCGGTTCGGAAACGGGTCCCGTCATCGGGATCGCGTGCGGCACGGAAGTCTCGCTCGACGCCTCGGAGACGTGACGCTCGGGAGCCGGGCTCTCCGAACTCGCCTCGCAGGGCAGCGGAGCGGCAGGTTCCTTGTCTTCCGAGTGCGTGGCGCTCGCGTCGGTGTCCTCGGTCATCGGGTCGTCGAGCAGGTTGAGTCCGGACACGGGCTTGTGCTCGTCCGTCGCTTCCTTGTGGCGGGCCGCCTCGGCCTCCTCCTCCCACATCCCGGGATCGTCGGATACGTCGTCGAGCAGGCCGAGCTCCGGCGCGGCCACCTTGGGTGCGTCCTCCGGCTCGAAATCGACCGTGATGGTCATCTCGAACTCGTCGTCGTCCGCATCGCTCTCGGGCTCCGCGAAGGGGTCGAGGCTTTCGTACGTCGGAGCGATGAGCTCGCCGTCCTCGAGCGCTTCTGCACCGGCCGGGATCTCGATCGCGGCGACGGCTTCAAGCACTTCACCGACGTTGCGCTCGGCGCGGTCGGTGTTCTCCTCGATCGACTCCTGCAGGAAGTCGCGGCTGGCTTCGACCAGCTGGAAGACCTCAGCGATGCGGCCCTCGATCTCCTGGGTGACCGCACCCAGTCGTCGGTCGATCTGCGCGTGCACCTGATCCAAGCTGGCGGCCAGGCGGTAGAGCGCGTCGTTCGCCTCGCCGGACTTGTCCGACGTGCGCCATTCGCGGATCTTCGCGGACAGCGCGTGGACCTCGCTGCGTGCCTGCAGCTGATCGTCACGCACCTCCTGCATCATGTTCGAGACCTCGACCATGTCCGCACCCAACTCGGTGACGGCCTGGTCCGTCTGGTTGAGGTCGAGCATGGACTTGGCCATGACGCGCGGGTAGCGGCCGATCATGCCCATCGCGAAGCACAGGAGCCCACCGACCATCAGGTCGCCGGCTGCGATCTGGCCCGATTCGAGGGTCTCCAGGAATCCGCTGAAGCCCGTGATCATCTCGGGGGCGAAGGCCCACAGACCACCGATCGCGGCGGACGCGATTCCGAACGTCATCAGGATCGGGGCGCCGAGCGAGGACCGGACCTTGCGCGTGGTGAACGGGAAGGCTTTGACCTTCACTTCGGTGGCTTGGGTCTTCTTGTCTTTGGTCTGTTTGTGGGACATACGGGCTCCTCGAGGAAATCGGATCGCACACGCGAGTCCCCGGCGGAGGATCACGCGTGGCGTTCCTCTCTGGTCGATCCGCGGAACCTCGGTTCTTGAGCCCGTCACGGAGTAGAATGTCCGTCCTATGCCCGCCATCAAGGGAACCGCCGTAGCTCCGGGGCTCGCTCTCGGTCCGGTACACATCGTGCGCGCCCGCCCGGACACGGTCCCGATCTGGACCATCCCCGGCGAGGCCGTCGAATCGGAGATCGCGCGCCTGCAATCCGCCCTCGACGCGGCCCGCGAACAGCTCACTCGCCAGGAGGAGTTGGTGCGCAAGGCCTCCGGCGAGCAGGACGCCGGGATCTTCGCCGTGCACCGGATGATCCTCGAGGATCCGGGCGCGCTGAAACAGGTCGGAACGCGGGTGCGCGAAGAACGCGTCAACGCCGAGACCGCGGTCCAGACCCTGATCGATCGCCTGCGCCAGCAGATGAGCGGGCTCGAGGGCGACAGCGTCCGGCGCTACGCCGACGACGTCAGCGAACCCTGGAAGGTCGTGCTCGACCTGCTGCTCGAGCGTGACCAGGAAGCGGTCGCGGCGGGGGACGAGCAGGTCATCCTGGCCGCCGCGGAACTGACGCCCCAGGTCGCCACGTTCCTCGAGCGCTCGCGCGTATTGGCCATCGTGACCGAGACCGGCGGACGCTTCTCGCACGGCGCGGTGTTGGCGCGTTCGTTCGGAATCCCCTGCGTCGTCGGTGTGCCCAACCTGCTGGCGCGTCTCGAGCAGGACATGCAGATCATCGTCGACGGCGATCAAGGGACGGTCGCGTTGCGCCCCACGGGCGACGCCATCGACACGTTCCTCGAGAGTCGACGTCAACGCGATGCACGCCAGGCGGGCCTCGCTGCGCACGCCACCCTTCCCGCGATCACGCCGGACGGGACGTCGATCGGTGTGCTCGTGAACCTCGAAAGCATTCGAGACCTGGACACCTTCGACGTCAGGTACTGCGATGGCGTGGGCCTGCTGCGCACCGAGTTCCTCTACATGGAACGCAGCCAGTTCCCCTCCGAGGAAGAGCAGTACCGCATGTACCGGCGCGTGCTCGATCACATGGATGGGCGCCCGGTCGTCTTCCGCACGCTGGACATCGGCGGGGACAAGCAGTTGCCCTACTTCCAGACGCCCAAGGAGACGAACCCTGCGCTGGGTTGGCGAGGCCTACGCGTCACGCTCGAGTGGGCGGATCTGTTGCAGGTCCAGCTGCGCGCGATTCTGCGCGCGAGTGCCCACGGTGAAGCGCGCCTGCTGTTGCCCATGGTCGGTTCCGTCGACCAGGTCCGACGCGTTCGCAAGACGTTCGATCGGGTCAAGACCCAGCTGCAGGACCAGGGCTACTGGATCGCCGAGGACCTGCCGGTGGGGGTCATGATCGAGGTCCCGGCCAGCGTCTGGGTCCTGCCCGAGTTGATCCAAGAGGTCGACTTCGTCAGCGTCGGGACCAACGACCTGACCCAGTACGTGCTGGCCGCGGATCGCGACAACCCGTTCGTGGCCAAGCTCTACGACCCGCACCACCCCGCGATCATGCGCATCCTGGCGCGCATCGCCGAGGTCTGCCTGGAGGCGGGCAAGCCGTTCTCGGTGTGCGGCGAGATGGCCGGTGACCTGGCGGCGACCCTCGGCCTGTTGGGGATGGGCTACACCTCGGTCAGCGCCGCGCCCAACTTCCTGCCCGAGCTGCGCTTCGCGGTGCGGCACACGACGGCGGTCGAAGCTCGCGAGTTGGCCAGTCGGTTGGCCGTCGCGGTGTCCTCCGAAGAGGTCCAGGAGCTGCTCGCCCAGCAGCACCGGCGCCTGTACGAACAGCTGGACACGAGCGGGATGTCGAGCCCCGGTTCCTGAGTCCCGGTTCCCGACCCACGCTCCGGGAGATGTCCGGGTTCCAGGCTCCGTCGCCTTCGCTCGCGGTCCATCCGGGACCGTTTCCGGCGCTCCCGCCACCGCCGAACGACGACTCGGGGAGTCGGCCCAGGTCGTTCTCCCGTGCGGATGGACCGGTCTTGGGCCCATGGGGGATCCCCCGTTCTTTCCCGCTCGTGGGCCCCCTGGCCCTTCTGAGCGGATTCGGTCATTGTGTTCTGGACGGCAGCCCGCCCGGGACTGCTAGACTGAAACCCAGAGGTGTTACCACACGTGCAAAAGCCGAGGTGGGGAGGAGACCGCCCGTCCAGCCTTCGACGCGGACGATGGTCGACGGAAGAAGTGGCCCGCTTCCGTGAGTTGTATGGCCTTCGCGACGAGCGTGCTCTAGCCCGCGAGTTGAACCGATCGATCTCTTCGATCCGGAAACTTGCGCGGGGCATGTACGCCGAGCAGCCGATTCGTACCGGTCCTTGGACCGCCGAAGAGGAGGATCGCCTGCGCAAGTTCCTCGGTGCGAGCACCATGGAGGCCCTCGGTCATGTGCTGGCCCGTGCCCATCGCGACATCGAGGACAAGATCGCCTCGTTCGCCCAACGCCGTGTTCGCGGTCCCTGGTCCCTCGAGGACATCGCGGACTTCAAACGCTTCTACGGCACACGCGCCGACGAGGACCTCGCGATCGTCTTCGGCCGCAGCCTCGACGAGATCCTGTCCATGGCGGGCGAGTTGCGGATCTCCAAGGACAAGGCCTTCCTGCGTCGCGCGAGCGGGGGCAAGGCGGCCACCCGCATGCCCCGTTGGAGCGAGGACGAACTGAAGGTCCTGGCCGAGCTGTACCCGACGGCCTCGAACCTCGACATCGCGCGCCGCCTGGATCGCTCGGTGAAGAGCGTGGTCTCGAAAGCGCACAACCTGGGCCTCAAGAAGGACCCCCAACGCCTACGCGAAATGGGCCGCCAGAACGTCTCGTTGCGTTACCGCGACAAGGACGACTCGGACGACTGAGTTCCACGTTCGGTGATCCTGAAAGATCGACCCGGACACCAT
>JAJDEX010000577.1 GCA_029259575.1 Planctomycetota bacterium
TTTGTCAATCGAAGCGGTTGAGAAGGGAGAAGCTGCGGGGAACCAAGCGCGTACGCTTGGTTCCCCGCTTCTCTTGGGCGGTCGCCCTGGTGCCGTTCGGGGCTCCGAGGATCTCACCTGCGTTCTTCGCTCCTTGAATCGAGCCAGCGTTCGAACGGATCCAGCCACGACGAGCGCCTCGACATGGGTTGCGCAACTCGTGACGACGAACGGTCCGCGTCCAGATGCGTCCAGGACCTCAGGTCCAGGACACTAGGGAGACTTGGGCATCCAGGTCTCGAGGCCTGCAGTTGGAACGTCCCAACCGGCCTGGATCAGTCGGGATCGAATCGCGGAGGCGCTGATCCGAGCCGGATCGAGTCCCAGGGACACGCGCCCCGCATCGACGTCCACCTCGAGGTCGAAGACCCCGGGCACGTCCTCCAGAACCCGATCCACCTGGACCGGACACCAGACGTGTCAGTGCAGGCCCTGAACCTCGTACTCGACGCTGATCCAGCGATCCGGCCGCGATTCAGGTCGGGTCGCCGACACGATGAACCCGAGCAGGGCGACCAGCACGACGCCCGCGGCGATGCGGACCCGCGTCTCGACCCGTTTCGCCGAGGAACGGCGTACCGGGGAATGGCCTATCGAGGAGTGGCCCGTCGAGGGACTGCGCCTGGTCCCGAATGCCGTCCCGTGGGGGGAATCGTTCTCGGGTCGGGGCTTCATGGCCGTCCCTACGAAGCGGGCGGAGCTTTGGGACGGGCCAATCCCAGGAGCAGCGTCTCCGCCATGGTCCGTCGTTCGTCCACGACGCGTTCCTCGACGGCCTCGAGGCCCGCTTCGTTATTGCGCAAGAGCTCGCCTTGCGCCCGCGGGGCAGCTCGCTCCCACTCTCGAACGGGGAGGCAGCGATCATCAGCGTGGCCAGTGGGGGGGGGGGCTGTTCATGGCCAGTGGATATCCGCACTTCGCCTCAACAGCCAATGCAGCGGGCCTTGATCTTCGCCTGGGTCACTCTCGACCGCCTAGTCCGGCAAGGTGTAGTCCGTGACTCGACCTGGGATGGGGCGAACGCTATAGCTCACAACTGCACCAGTCGAGTCTCGTGCGATGTGGCCGAGGTTGTCCTTCCGAAACTCAAATTCGTAGATCTCATCAGAACGACTATCCATCATCGACTCACGCATTCGCTTTCTGGATCCAGCAATGATATGGGGCTCGTTCAACAGGTAGCAGGCGGCGTCATGTAGCTCTGCGATGTCCGCAGCTAGGTTGGCCGGGCACGGGATGTAGAGCCTCTCATCGGTAGCGAGATCTTTGTGCGTCAGGGTGAATCCACCGTCATTAGCATGCAGTAGTGCTTCATCGAAGCTGGTCGCTGTTTCCAGGATTGCCGGATCCTCGACAATCAACTCGCTGGTGAGCCTGAACGCCTCTTCTGATATCAGTCTAATCGCCCGGTCAGCCTCTGTCATGGACAGCTCCTTCGAAACGATGTCGTCGAGAATGAGGCCGTTGCCAATGTCGAGTCCACCGTAGTTCAGGAAGTGCCTCTTCCTCAAGTTCGCGGCGCCGTCTGCATCTACAGCAGTCTCATCGGAAGGCAAGCCCTGGGCCCTATTCCTGTTGCCGTCCTTGTCATTGCCTAGTGAAGCGAGAGAGCGTGAAGTGGAGTGACCTGGCTCGACTCCGTTGTGGACTTGGAGGGGCGGAGTCCCGGAGCCTCGCGACGCCAAGAATAGGTCCAAGCCAATCCAAGTCAGTACGCAGGCCGACAGTCCAAGCAGAATTCGCGAGGCGTCTCGTCGCATGCTAGCACCCCGAGCAGGAGACCTTGACGTGTCCATCAACAATGGTGACCTTCCAGCATCCGGGGGCACCATTGACCGAGAAGAAGACGCCTCCGTGGGTCATGTGTTCAGACTTGCTGCAGGCGCCCACAACAGCACACTCCTGACAGTGAAAGAATGAAGAGATGTGATCTTCCCATCGCTTGATAACTTCATCTTCAATCTCCTGCTGGGTTGCTCCAGGATCCCAGCAACCATAATTCACCGTTGGGTTGCTCATTTGATGACCATGCTCTCCCCCGCACGGGATTTCGTCCGTAACGGTCAGGCTTGCGGCAGCTTGAGAGCTCGTGCTCCAAGCAGTGAGGCTAAGAGTCGCGGCGAGGAGCGCAGTTGCTATCGTAGTCTTCATATTGGTCCCTATGGCTTGGCAGAGTTGCTGTCCTTGGCCACGGACGTGGCTAAAGCATCCTCCACTGCAGCTTAGAGCCTGTTTGTCATGTGGCTACCCCGGTAGGACTCGTACAGCCCCACCACCCCCCCCAGCACGTAAAGCGCTTCCTTGCAGTGGGTTACACCATGTTGGAGATCCTGGATTTCCTGAGCGACGGCTGTTGCATCAGCAAGTCTGGACTTTCGCTCCCCCTCCCCTCGAGTCAGGGCCTCAGGGCCTCGTGTGGGTAGCTGGCCCTGATCTTGTATGGCCAAGTGGGTGCCGTGCTCGGTAGGAACGCGTCGAGTTTGTGCGCGTCCATTCTTGGAGTCTGCGACCCTGAGGATGTGACCTGGATCACCTGGGCCATCGATGAAGCTGAGGTCGAGGCGCGAGTGAGCGTTCCCGATCCCAGGGCAATGGAACCGAGATCTTCGGCTGTCCCTACGCGTTCGAAGGAGCTTCCGGGCCAGGCAACCCCGAGAGCAACGCTTCCGCCGTCGCTCGGCGTTCGTCGGTGACGCGCGCGTTGACGGCTTCGAGGCCCGCTTCGTACGTACGCAGCAGGTCGTCCGAATACGCGGATCGGTCGAAGCCGTGCTTCTGACGGAAGCCCTTGAGGAAGTGGTTGCGGTCGCGATCCAGCGCGTCTTGGCGCTCGATCCAGTCCTTCAGGCGTTCGCGCACGAAGGCGAGGTCCTCACCCTCGATCGGCGTCGGCCACAGCGCGTCGAACAACTCGATCGCCCGCGGCGTGAGGTCGAGCACGACGGCCGCGGACTCCCCGAGCCCGCAGTTCGCGGCATTCGGGTCTCCCGCGGCCCAGAGACCGGCGCCGGCCTGGGCTTCGCGCGAACGGTAGACGGCTTCCTGGAGGAAGGCCTCGGCGTTCGCGATGCGCTCCGGGTCGGCGCCCATGGACCTAGCAGTGCTCGTTGAACGCGTCGGAGAGATCGCGCGCGAGGGCATCGGGCTGCTTCCCTTCGATGTCCTGGCGTTGGATCATCTTCAAGAGCTGGCCGTCCTTCATCAGCGCGATCTGCGGTGAGCTGGGGCGGTAGGGCTTGAAGTACTCGCGCGCACGCTTGGTGGCGTCGCCTTCCATGCCGGCGAAGACGGTGACGACGCGCGTCGGTTTCTTCTCGTTCATCAGGGACAGGCGCAGGCCCGGGCGCGCGCTGCCGGCCGCACATCCGCAGACCGAGTTCACGAAGACGAGGGTCGTGCCCTCCGCCTTCATGCTGGCGTCGACGTCTTCGGGAGTGAGGAGTTCGGTGATGCCGATCGACGTGAGTTCGTCACGCATCGGCTGGACCATTTGGGGGTCGTACATGGCTGTTCGTGGGTTCTAGATCTGGCCCGGGAGGAGACTCAGGGAGAGGCCCCGGGCACGGATTCGGGGGAGCATTCTACTCGCTGCGCCGCGATAGGGGCACCTGCGTGAAGTCTTCACGTGCGGTGTAGCGGGACCCGGCCCGGGAACATGGAGCCATGGGCCAGCGGCGGCCCGAATCCAAGCCAGCGCTCGCCGAGCTCCCGAGAATTCGCCCATTGGAGCCTGCAGCTCCGATGTGCCGCGGATTCGACTCAGCTTCGACCCAGCTTCCACACGGGCCCTGCCGGGTTCGGTTTCCCCAACTTGCCGGTTCTTCACTCAGCGTGCACCTTGGTCGCATGACCACGACGCTCGAGCCCCGAACGATCGACGCGCAACCCGCCGGGCAGGTCCCGATCGCGCGCGTCTCGGTGCTGATCTTCGCGGTGCTCTTCGGTTGGGCGATGAGCTTGTACCCCGGCTGGAGCCGGTTCGATGCCGGATCGGTCGGCCACGACTTCTGGCGCAACTTCCTGTGCGATCTGCAGTCCTCCGAGCTGCCCGACGGTCGCTCGAACCGAGCCGCGTCCCTCCTGGTGACCGCCGCGGTGATGACGTTGCTGGTCGGAGCTCTGCTGCCGACCTGGTGGCGGATCGACGCGAGTCCGCGCACGGTGCGGATCGTCCGCACGCTCGGATTGTCGACCGCGATGCTGCTGTGCCTCTCCGCCGGTGAGCTGGTGCTGCGGCTGCCGTTCTCGCACAACGTCCTGACGTTGACGGCGGGGACGTTCGGGCTGAGTGCGATGGGGATCGTCCTCGTGACCTCCTGGCGGCGTGCCCCCCGCCTGACGCGTGTCGTGGCCGTGCTGTTCCTGGTCGCCGGGGTGATCAACATCACGACGTACACGGCCGTGCAGCTGGGGGCGACGCTGACGCTCGTCGTGCCGGCGAGCCAGCGCATCGCGTTGATCGGGTTGCTGGTGTGGATCGCGCTGCACGAGCGCGATCAGGCCCAGGCCTAGCTCGCCGTGCCCTTGAGCTCGGCCAGGCGTTCGGCGTAGGCGCGCCCGATCGCGTTGCGTTCCAGCAGCGCCAGGACGCGGCGAGGGTCCTCCGCATCGACCACCGGAACGGCACTGACGCCCTTGCGTGTCATCACGCGTTGGACGTCGTGCAGGTTGTCGTTGAGCTCGACGGTCACGACCTGTTCGCGCATGAAGTCCTGGACGATCACGAAGTCCTCGACGATCTCTTCGAGGAAGATGCGGCGCAGATCGGTCAGCGAGAAGATGCCGACCAGGCGCTCCTCGTCGTCGACGACCGGGAAGTGCGTCTCGTGACTGTCGGAGACGATGCGCATCGCGCCGCGCAAGGTGACGTCCTCGTGGATCAAGCGCGGTGGGCGGATCTCGCCCAGGACGTCCTGGACCTTGACCGACTGCAGCACGTCGACCACGAAGTCGCCGGTGTGCGCGGGCGAGTCGATCTGGGACTCGACCTGAGCGTTGTACAGGGTCCATCCACGCGACAGCAGCAGGTGCAACACGGCGACCAGCATCAACGGCGCCAGGAGGTCGTAGCCACCGGTCATCTCGGAGACGAGCACGACCGACGCGATGGGGGCTTTGGCGACGCCCGCGAAGAACCCGCCCATGCCGACCAGGGCGACGGCTCCCGGTTCGATCCCGTCGATGCCGATCCCGGCGGCTCCGGCGCCGACGAGTCCGCCGATCAACGCGCCGATCGCGAGGGCCGGCGCGAAGACACCACCTGAACCTCCGGAGCTGACGGACAAGGACGTCGCGAGGATCTTGGCGAAGATCAGCACGCCCAGGACTCCGATCGTGATGTTGCCGGCGATGGCGTCCTCCATCAGCCCGTAGCCGCCGAACAGCACGCCGTGTTCTCCGGCGAACGGACCGAGCGCGAGTGCCATCAGGCCCACCAGGAAACCGCCGATTCCGGGGCGGATCCAGGCAGGCACGGCATTCATGCGTTTGCCGAAGACGTCGTGCACGCCGTAGAAGACCTTGACGTACACCCAACCGATCAGCGTGCAGAGGATGCCCAGCGCCGCGTACACGAAGACGTGCATCGGCTGGAAGTGGAACGACTCCAGGACATGCGGTTGGATCTCGACCGCGGTGTGGTGGCCGGCCAGACCCATGTACGTCGCGTACGCGAAGATCGAGGACAGGATGCAGGGCACCAGCGCCTCACCCTCGAACTCGGCTTTGCGGTACAGCACCTCGGGCATGAACAGCGCGCCGCCCAGGGGCGAGCAGAACGTCGCTCCGATGCCAGCGGACGCGCCCGACAACAGCAGGATGCGGCGGTCTCGATCGGACAGGCCCAGCTTGGTGGCGAGGGACGAACCGATGCCCGCGCCGACCTGGGCGACCGGACCCTCTTGACCCGCTGCGCCGCCGGTGCCGATCGTGAGCGCGCTGGTCAGCGACTTGAACAGGATGACGCGCGCATGCACGACCCCCTTCGCACGGTGGAATGCGCGAATGACCGAGTCGGTGCCGTGACCTTCGGAGTCGGGCGAGAAGCGCGAGATCAACCAGCCGACCAGAAGTCCGCCGACGGTCGGCACGAGCAGGATCAGCAGGTCCCGCGTCTCGAACGTGCCCAAGCCCTCATCGAGGGTGCCCATCGGCGCGAGGAAGAACCATTCCTTGAACTGCCCGATCATCGCGCGGAACGCCCACGCGGCGATGGCACCCAGGACGCCGACCACGGCGCTCAACATCACCCAACGGGCGGTACGCCCGAGCGTCAGGCGGTCGCCGAGCAGTTTCTGGAGCCACGAGGGGGAGGTCACGCAGCCCGAGGATATCGCTGCCCGTTCCCAGGTCCGCCGCGCACTCGCTTCTTTTCGTTCCGCGACGGAGGAATCACCCGTTCGACGATCAACTGTGGGGTCCGTGACCTTCGGGCCACAAGCGGTCGCGCTCGTCGCGCATCTGCCGCAGGACCTTCAGCAGAACCTCGGACTCGTCGAGCGCCACGATCGCCTCGATGTTCAGCTGGCAGACCGAACACACGGGCCGATCGGCGCGATAGGTCATGATGTCGGCCTCGCCGAGCACCACGTCCTCGAGTCCGAAGGCCTCCGCATCCGTCGGAATGCCGTCCTCGTCGAAGCCGAAGAACGTCTTCACCTCGGCCGGCGTGCGTCGGCAGATGTAGCAACGGTCCTTTCCGCCCGAGCGGTCGAGAGCCTCGAAGTACTCCTGGAACTCGCCTTCTACGCCCATGTGCGCATCTCCGATGTCCGTCGGTCGGGTTTCAAAGCAGCTCTCCCTCGGGCACGGTCTCGACCTCGAGGGCGCGATCCGGTCGGTCGGTGATGCCGTAGACGAGCTTGATCGGGGTGTCCCCGAACACGCTCGTCAGCGCGCCGAGCTCGTTCTCGAGGGTCGCCGTCGAGCGCGACCCTTCGGGCACGACCACGCCCGCCACCGTCCTGCCGCCTGAGGTGCGACCGACGGCGCGCACCCAGGTGCCGTCGTGGCGACCGGACTCGACCACCTCGTCCCCGATCAGCTCGGCGGCTTCGCGAGCCAGGTGGGACAGCACGAACTCGGTGCGCGCCTCGTCGAACAGGCGTTCGAGGTCGGGCGCGATGAACTCCTCGTACACGCGTTGTCCCCGACCAGCGTGGATCAGCGACACGTTCGGCTGCACGTGGCGGAAGTGGAAGGCGAGGAAGCGATCGGCGATGCGGTAGCGGCCCTTGCGCGAGCGCAGCGGGTCGGGGTCGGTGATCGGGATGTCGCGCGCGATGAGCTGGAGCTCGCGCAGCACGTGCAGGTACTTGCCCGCGGTGGTGGAGTCGACGCCGACGTGCAGCGCGATGTCGCCGACGCGATCGCAGCCCTGGGCGACGGCGGCCAGGATCGAGTTGTAGGTCGCGGGGCTCGACAGTTCGGTGCGGAGGAGGAAGTTGACCTCGTCGAAGAGGTAGCCCTCGGGACGCAGCACCTCGGCCATCAGGTTGGCCTCGATCGAGCGGCTCTCGCGGAAGCGGCGCAGGTACGCCGGCATGCCGCCCAGAATGCCGTAGGTCAGGACGCGATCGCGCACCGACCAGGTCGGATGGAACGCGAGCGCTTCGTGCGGTTCTAGCGGAGCCAGCCGACGTTGCCCGGTGCGTCGACCGAACAGGGGCGAGCGCTCGGCCAGCACCTCCTTCTCCATGAACGACACCTGACTGCCGCACAGCACGAGCATCAACGAGCTCTTCTTGCCACGCGTGTCCCAGAACTTCTGCAGTTGGCTCGGCAAGCCCTTCGTGGACTCGCACAGGTAGGGGAACTCGTCGAGCACGAGCACCAGCCGTTCGTCGCCCGCGCGTTCCGCCGCGAAGCCGAGCGCGGCCGACCAGTCGGGGAACTCGATCGTGTCGAGCAACGGGTCGCCGAGTCCCTCCTTCAAGGCGTCCCGGAACGCGCGCAGGTTGTCCTTCTCGCGCACCTGGGCGGCCAGGAAATACACCGCGCGGCGCCCTTCGCAGAGCTGCTGCAGGAGCTCGGTCTTGCCGACACGGCGGCGGCCGTACAGCACGAAGAACTCCGGGTCGCCCGAGTCCACGAGCTCCTCGAGGACTGCCAATTCACGATCACGTCCGACGAACATGGGGGAGATGATATACCTTCGAGTAGTATACTTCCACGTATATTACGAGGCATTCAGGGGCACTCCAGGGTGCCCCAGGGCCGATCTGGGCCCTGGGAGCGGCTGGCCCGCCTGGAACGGCGCCGGGCCCGCCCCCCCCAAGGGGCCCCACGCCCGCACAAGGAACCCGGGGGGTAGGAACCTCGATAAAT
>JAJDEX010000578.1 GCA_029259575.1 Planctomycetota bacterium
CCCATGGAACTCATGGGCGACCTCGAGCAGCTCGGGCAATTCGGCGACGCACGGGCCACACCAGGTCGCCCAGAAGTTCAGCAGCAGTCCCTGGTCGTTGTGCGCAGGACTCGCGGCTTTCACTCCCTCGAGGTCCACGACCTGAACGGTCGCGCCCTCGACCTGTTGACAGGCCAAGGGCGCGAAGCACGAGAGTGCTAATAGCAGGAAGATGGAGTGGATCTTGCTCACGGCAAAATCACTTTGTCTTGATGCGTCAGCCATACGGCTTGGTGGAGGAGACCTTGACGGCCTCGCCTTTCAGGATCGCGGCGGTCGCGACGTCACAATAGTTCGTGGCGTCCTCGCCCTTCTTGCCACGGGGGTCGTCGTCGAGCGCGCCCTCGTACTGGATGATGCCCTTCTTGTCGATGACGAAGCAATGCGGGGTCGACTTGGCGGCGAACAGCGTGCTGACCGTGTTGCCGTGGTCGACGAGCAAGTCGTGGGTCCAACCCACGGACTTACGCTTCTTGCGCAGGTTCGTGTAGAAGTCCTCGTACTTGTCCTTGGGGCCGGGCTTCTCGCCGAGCTCTCCTTGGTTCGACGCGATGCCGACTAGGACAACGTCCTTGTTCTTCGCGTAGCGCTCATCCATCTGCTTGAAGATCGGATCAGCGTGGCGCTCGGCCGGACAGCTGTCGGACCAGAAGTGGAGGATGACGACCTTGTCACGCAGGCTCTTGAACGAGACCTCCGTGCCGTCGATCGACATGAGCTTGAGATCCGCGGGGACGGTGGAGCCGACCTTGAGGGTCTTCGGCTTCTTGTCGTCCGGCTGCGGCTTTTCGATGGGCGGGTCGTCTTGGAAGCCGATGGCGACGGGAGTCGCGATCAGGCTGGCCAGGACGAGCGGTATCCAGTTGGCTTTCATGATAGTTGGGGTCTTCTCTGCTGAGAGGTTCGAGGTTCGAACGTACCCAGAGCCTAGCTCAGATGACTGGGATCTTGCAGATGGGCAGGGGGTCCTTACCGAAGTGTTGGGATCCCAGGTCCACACGTTGGGAACGGGCGGTGCAGTGGCCGTGGGCATCCCTGGCGGGCTCTGGGCCGGTTCCGAGCCCCAGACCTGGGACCCGTGCACGACTTCCGATCCCCCCCCAGCAACGCTTCCGGCGTGCGGCTTCCCTTCCATGGGCTCACCCGCACTGAGCCTCTTCTCAGGGAGCCTCTTCTCATGAGCCTCGACCCCTGGGCACCCCCAGGAGCGCCACCGCGTACAGACTCGATCCGTCTTGTCCCCGCCCGTCCGTTCGGCGAGGCCGGCCGCGCTAGGATGCTCGGCCCATGACGATCCCCGTTCGCAGCCTTCGAGACGTACACACGCCCCGCCCGCCCCACCGGCCCATGACGGTCGTGACGACGCTGGCGCACTTCGCGATCGTCACGTACGCGGCGGATCCGAGCGCGGTACGCCCGCACATTGATCCACGCTTCGAACTCGAGATGATCGACGTCCCGGGACGTGGGCCCTCGGCGTTGATCTCGGTCGTCCCGTTCCTCGACCGCGACTTCCGGTTCGTAAGGATGCCCTGGCCGGAGTTCACGTTCGGCCAAACGAACTATCGCGTGTACGTCATCGATCGCGAGACGGGGCAACGCGGGGTGTGGTTCTTCGGCACGTGCCTGGATTCGTTGTCCGTGTACGTTCCGCGCCACGTGTGGAAGTTGCCGTGGCACCCGGGGCGCATTCGGTTCGACTGTGAACCGTCCGGGCCGAACAGCTATGCGCGCTACGCGATGCATGCGACCGGCAACTGGGCTGCGGCCGAGCTGGAGCTCGACGTCTCGAACGAGCCGCCCACCGAGTTCCCGGGCTTCCCGGATTTCGAGACCGGATTCGCGACCCTGACCCACCCGTTCGTCGGCTGGTTCCATCGCCGCGACGGGCACCTGGGGTCGTACAGCGTCTGGCACGAACCGCTGCAACCGATGCGGGCGAGTTGCGTGTCGGCGCGCTTCGACTTGCTCGATCGTCTGGGCGTCGTCCCGTTCGCGGACCAGTCCGAGCCGTACGACGTGATGGTCCAGCGCGAGACCGAGTTCACGATCCAGCTGCCTCCGCGCAAGCTCTAGTCCTCGAGCGTCGGCCTGGGCTTCCTCGCGACTGGACTCCTGCTGCAACCTGCAGAGTCGGTGGCTCCATGAGAACCGGGCCAGGTCGCTCACAGGTCATGCGGGCGTGGCCGGTCGTCCATGAGCTGGTTAGGATCCGCGGCATGCGCATGCTGCTGATCTGCCTCCTTCTGCTCGCGGCGATCTCGAGTCCCGCCTGCCTGTCGACCTCGAACGTTCCCTCCGAGGCCACACGCCCCAACGTGGTGTTGATCCTGGCCGACGACTTGGGTTGGGGCGAACTCGGCTGCTACGGGCAACAGAAGATCCGGACGCCCAACCTGGATCGCCTGGCGAGGCAGGGTTTGCGCTTCACGCAGTGCTACTCGGGAGCCCCGGTGTGTGCGCCTTGCCGCAACGTGCTATTGACCGGTCGACACCTCGGGCATGTCACGATCCGTGGCAACAAGCCGGCGCAGGATGCGCAGGGCAAGATCGTCGAAGGCCAGCACCCGATCCCTGCGGAAGCGCTGACGATCGCCGAGGTGTTTCAGAAGAACGGCTACGTGACCGGTGCCTTCGGCAAGTGGGGACTGGGTCCGGTCGGTTCGACGGGTGACCCGAACGCGCAGGGCTTCGATCGCTTCTACGGCTACAACTGCCAGCGTGTGGCGCACAGCTACTACCCGCCCCACCT
>JAJDEX010000579.1 GCA_029259575.1 Planctomycetota bacterium
GCCACGATCGTTTGTCAGACGATGGAGCTGAGTTCGAACGCCACCCTGACGGTGGACGCCACGAACGGCCCGGTCGAGTTCTACGTCGTGGGGGACTTCACGATGAACAGCAACACGACCATCGCTTCGACGACCCTGAACCCGCTGGACATCAGTTTGAACCTGATCAGCGACAACATCATCGACCCGAACCAGAACGTGAACCTGGACGAGGTCGACTTCGATTCCAACGCGGTGCTGTACGGCACCGTGTACGCGCCGAACGCCTTCGTCGAGATCAACAGCAACTTTGAGCTGTTCGGGTCCTTGATCGCACGTCGCGTCCACCTGGACAGCAACGCCTTCGTCCACTTCGACGAAGCCCTGCTCAACGCGAGCGGCAACGGCAACGAGGCGTTCGACCTGTTGATCTGGCGCGAGACCTCCATCTCGTCGAACAACTTCTAGAAGACCGACCGCACATGCTTCCCCTCTTGAGCACGCTGATGTTGGCCACCGCGGCCGCACCCCAGGCCTCCCCCGACCTGGTCCCCCTGTTGCGCGCGACACGCATCCCCGGTTGGCCCGGTGCGGCTGCCGTCCAGGAGCAGGTGACGCAGGCCGTGGTCGAGGACATCGACGCGGTGGTCCGCATGTTGGTCGCTCGCGAGGTCCCACCGGTCGAGGCCGAGGACACCGCTCAGGTCTTGAGCGAGGTGCAACTGGAGTTGCTGCTCGTGGGCCTGGAATCCGCGGACTCCGATGAGCTGCGGCAGATCGCAATCGACCTCGAGGCGAGCGCACGATCGCTCTCCCAATCACCGACGACCGCGCTCTGGATCCTGGGTGCCTCCGGTCACGGCCCTGACGGTGCCCATTCGCTCGAATGGGCCGATCGGGCCGTCCTGGAAGAACGTCACGACCGAACGATGCGTCCGGCGCTGCGACGCTGCCTGACTCGAATCGTGGAGCGCGACCCGACCAGCTTCGGATGGCTCGGCACCGCGTTCCAGAGCGCCGACCGGGAAACCCTGTTGGGCGCGCTTCCCGCGATGGGGGACGCTCACGACCCGCTCGCCATCGCGCCCTTGATCGAGGTCATCCAAACCAGGGAGGACGTGGCGGATGTGGCCGTCAGCGAGATCCTGCGCGTGGGTCGCTCCCTGGACATCAACGTCAACCAAGAGGCTTGCAACGTCCTGCGTCCGTTCCTGAACGCCCAGCGACCGACGATGCAGCAGGTCACTGCACGTGCCATGGCGGTTCTCGGGGACACGGCCATGATTCCGATGTTGATCCAGTTCCTCGAGGATGATGAGCAGGGTCTGCGAGAAGCAGCCCTGTGGTCGCTTCAAACGCTCGCCGGTCGCAGTGCGGGGGGCGACGCAGCCAGTTGGGCGACGTGGTACGGGCGTGAACTCGAGTGGCGCGACCAGCGCATCGCAACACTTGCAATCGGGCTTCGATCCACCGACGCGTCCAAGCAGGCCGACTCCATCCTGTCCATCGCGCATCGAGAGTTGTTCGTCGACGACTGGGCACAAACGCTGATGGATGCCCGGCCGTCCACCCCCCAAGTACGCATCCTCATCTGCCGTACGCTCGGAGAGCTGAGAGCTGTGAATTCCATCCCGTTCCTGTTGGAGCGCTCGACCGAGGGATCACCTGAGCTGCACGAAACGTGTCGCGTTGCACTCGAGCAGATTCTGGGCGAGCCCCTTCCGCTCGACGACGATGGACAGTTCCGTTGGGATCATTCGCCGCACGCCGATTATCACGATGACCTGATCGCGGCCAGGTAGCGCTAGCTCCAGGGACGTTCCTAGTGACTTGAAGCGTGCGATCAGGGCCGCGGGGCGCGCTTCAGATATCTCGACGCGACGGAAGGGCAATCGTGGACGAGGACGGAGGTCTCGCGTGCCGCATGCGTGATCCTCCAACAGTGCGTCACTCTCGACAGCACCGTATGGGGGCTCGGGCGAGTTCCAATGCGTCAGGTCCGACCTACGGCGCTTCGACCCGCACTTCGGTTCGTTCGCCCGCGCGGATCTCGACCGTTCGACGCAGCGTGCGGTCGAGGGAGTCCTCGATCACGATCTCCAGGCGACCTGCTGGGAGTGCAATCTCGAACGGCTTGAAGCCCATCGTGGCGCCATGCCCCGCGAACGTCGTGTCCAAGAAGAACGTCGCGTTCATCGATTCCGGACCGCCGTCCTCATCGGCGACGAGCACGAGCGTGCCGGACTCAACCAGCCTGAGGTCGACCACGGTCGGCTCCGGGGTTCGTTCGACGCGAACGTCGAACGCCGTCGCGACCTCACCGGTCTCCGAACGGGCAAGCAGGTCGTACGTACCGGGCTCGAGACCTGAGAGCTCGTACGTACCCTCGATGCGAACGAATACGCGCGTCCAGTCCGGGGTTTCCTCACCGACCGTACGTCCGGCGACGTGAACGAACCCCTGTGCTGGTTTGCCGTTCGAGGCCAGGACCCGGCCTCGAATCCGGCCCCCGCGTAGTGCCACGATCTCGATCAGCTTCGGATCGCGGGGGTCGACCTGCACGGGCTCGGATTCCATCCAGGCGTAGCCCCAACCCCCGACCGTGAACTCGTAGGTCTCGGCGTCCAACCCGTTGGCGATGAAGCGGCCGGCGTCGTCGGTGCGGACGGAGTGTGTGTTTCCCGTGTCTGAGTGCACGGAGACGGTGACGTCCGGCACGGGCTCGCCGGATTCGTCGATCACGAGACCCTGAAGCGAGAGGTTGCGCCACACCACCAGGTCGACGTTCAGTTCGGGCTCCAGTCCCGTGACCTCGACGAGCGTGCCGCGGGGAGCGAACACCTCGCCCTCCTCGTCGGGGCTTCGCGCGGGTCCTACGAGCCAAAGCCCCTGGGGCACGCCCTCGAACCGGAAGTGCCCGGCCGTGTCCGTCCAGATCGCGCGGGCTCGGGGTTCTTGCCATGTGGTGAAGCGCATCCCGTAGGGGCGGTCCGTCGGAACCAACCACGTCCTGACCGACGAACCTGGCCTGCCGTTCTGGTCGACGAGTGTGCCGGTGATCGTCGTCTTGCCGAGCAAGGTCCAATCGAGGACGCGTTCCTCACCGGGTTCGAACCAAGCGTCCTCACCGGCTTGTGCGAGCTGCCCATTCTCTTCCAGGGCCAACTCGTAGCGACCGTTCGCCGTGAGTCCGTTCAACTCGTACGCGCCGCTCGCATCCACCTCGGCGCGCGCTTCTTGCGCCCAGGAGAAGTCGCATGGATGGCCCTCGGGGCGGACGACGTCGCGGGACGAGTTGCGTGCCACGACCTCGACCCCGCAGGCAGGCGATCCGTCCGTGTGCCGGACGTGGCCGCGCAACAGGGATTCGCGTGGCATGCGGAGTTCGAGCGCGTTGGAGCTGGTCTCGTGACCGGGTTTCGGGTGGAGCGAGATGCGCCCGCGACCCGTGGACGTGGCCCAGAACCAGGAGGTTCGCCATGAGGGAACCTCGAGCCGAAAGACCCCGTTCGCGTCGGACGTCGCGCGGGCGATTCCCAGGTCGATCTCGGAGTCGACAATCGGATCGATCGTCACGCCGGAGACCGGACCCCCCGAGTCCTCGTCCACGATGCGTCCGTGGAAGATGACGTCGATGGCGGTCACGTGCTCGAGGCGTTCCAGCACCTCTTGGCTCGGCTCGTAAGGTCCGAACTCGCCCAGGACGAGACCCGCCGCGACCGTTTCGCCCCAAGCCTGCAGCTGGATCAGGACTCCGGTCGGGACGTCGAACGAGAGACGTCCATGCGCGTCGCTCAGTCGCTCCTTGGCCTGTGCATGGGGGACGATCGAACGGTCGTCGACATCGAGCGTGATGCCAATACCAGCTAGCGGTTCCCCTGTTTCGATGGCCACGCATTCGAACGTCAATCGCGCCGTTTCAGCGATCGGTATCGGAGATTCGGGACCGGTGTCGACCGCGGGCAAGCGTGCACCAGCGTCCTTGGGCTGGACGACGGTTTCGTCCGTGGACGCGAGCGAGAGGTCCGCCGCCTCCGCGTTCTCGTTCGCTTGCGCGGCGCCGATCGGTTCTGCGTCCGGGCTTTCACCCGACAAGATCCACCCCACACATAGGGCCAGGCCCAGCAGTAGAGCGATGGAGAAAAGGCGTCGCACGAGGCCAAACTACCAGATCCTGGCGAACCGGTCGTTCACCTGCGGAAGTGTCCTAGTCGCCGTCGTCGATTCGACGCAGCCCGGCCTCTCGAATAGACTGCCCCGATGAAACTCATGAACGTTGCGTCGAGCACCCGGACCGAGCGTGCACGGAAGATGAAGCGATCCGTCGCGGGTCTGATCTTGATGGTTCTGGTTGCGTGCAGTTCGGCGGGTCCTGTGGATCCGAACAGGCACGTCTCGGAGAACGGCAGTTGCTCGTTCGTCGTCCCAGATGGTTGGCGCCTCGAGAAGGTCCCGGGGATCGACGTCGAGTTCCTCCTCTACGAGGCCCAGGACGGGTTCACTCCGAACATCAACTTCGTCGAGGAGCCGTATCCGGGTTCCCTCCGTTCTTATGTCGAGGTCAACCTCACAGGAATGACCGAGGGTATCCCGAAGTTCGCGATCGTCGAACGGAAGCCCTTCACCCTGAACTCGGGCGCGGAGGCCCAGAAGATTGTCAGTCGCAGCGTCCAGCAAGGTGCTGCACTCGAACAACATTCGTTCCTCGTCGATGCAGGCAAGCGCAAGTTCGTGATCACCTGCAGTCGTCTCCAGAGTGACGCTCGGGACTTGACCGGTACGTTCGACGGACTCGCAAGGTCCTTCCAAGCCGAGGACTGACGCGATTCGGCGCGGTCGAGCCAGGCTCGCGTGAAAGAGAATCGGCTCACGTTGGCCAGCGCGTGATCTTCCGGTGGCCTGGTCCTGTGCCAATAGCCTTGGGATTCGGAGCGTGTGCCGTGAGTCGCCATGCACGCGCCTGCGGAGGTCCATTGTCTGGATCAAGACCTAGCCGGTTGCCTTCCAGGGAACTTCACCGGATATTCGGGGCATGCTGATTGAGAGATCGACGTCGTTGCGTGTCCGTGTACTTGCTCTAGCTTCGCTCGCATGGTTTGCATCGTTCGCTGGGGCCTCGTCGCCGGCGTTTCGAGAACGGACCACGCCGGTCGTGATGCAAGGCGCTTCGAGGGATGCGCCCAAGGCGATTCTGCGGAAGCCCCTCGAAGCGTGGTCCGTCGACCTGGAGCACCCGATCACGGCCAGGCCCATCGTCGGGAATCGACATGTGGTGGTCGCCGTGGACAAGGGGAACGGCAAGTGCGCCTTGGTCGTCCTGGACCTGCGTTCGGGCGAGGAGCTCGACGAGGTTTCGATCGCGTCGTCACAGCCTTTGCGCCCAGTCGGTGAAGGCGATTGGGTCGCGGTTCCCATCGGCGAGGACAAGGTGGTCGTCTATCGCTGGACGGGTCGAGAGTTGAAACGCATTCGATCGACCGCGATGGGGGGAACGGTCGACGTCCTCACGATTCAGGATGGGGAGCTCTTCTTGGGCGGGACCTTCGGTGCCGTTCGACAAGGGCTCCGCTCGAGCCACGCCGAGTGGACCGCCATGGGCAGCTACGTCGGCGCGTGCGCCGTACATGACGACCTCGTCTACTTCGTCAAGGGCAGCGCGGGCGGGCCCTCGAAGCTCGTCGGCCTGGATCGAGCGACCGGCGAGATGCAAGAAGAGGTCCCCATCGGTGTGCTCCCGAGGCAGTTGGACGACCTGCATGTCTCGGTGACCGCGGATGGCGTTTGGGTCGGCGGCGCGGGTCCGATGCTCCTCGAGGGGTACCAGGGAATGACCGCCGGACCGGGGCTTCACATGCCACGCCCCCTGATGGAAGGCAGCCCGGTGAATGGATTCGTCAATCGTCATGCGACGGCACCCGCGGTTTGGCGCGACGGATGGGTGGGTTATCTGCAACACGAAAAGGGAATGCTGCTGTATTGCACCCCGAAGGCGGGGGAGGAGCAGGTCATCGCGGCCGAGACGGAAGGGTCGCGGTTCTTCGAAGGTCCGCTCCGTGCACCAGTCGTCCTCGGGGACGTTCTGTACCTCGGTGGTGCGGCCCTCGAGCTTCCCTCCCAACGGATCCTGTGGCGTCGCGACGTGCTGCCGCGGTTTCAACCCGCGGTGATCGGCACTACGGTCGTCATCGTCGAGGGGACGAGCCAGTTGATCGCGTTGACCGGTTCGCCGCCTTGGCGCGATTCCTATCTGCACGCCGGTGATGCGGAGACGCGCTTCGAGGGCACCGCCTTCGACAACGAGAACACGCTGGTGTCGGCCGAATTCGGGATTGATACGGCCGCCGGAGAACTCATCACGGTTCAGCGCAACGGGAAGGAGCGCCGGGCTTCGTTGCGCGACATGCGGATGGTCGAGAACGCGGCCGGGGGAGTCCTCTATGCCGAGAACCCCGTCGAATTCGCCGCGACGCTTCACGACCGCCTCCACGCGGAGTTGGCCCGGGACTACGCGGACCTGGCCTACGACGCGAGGTCGACGAACGATGTCGCCTTGATGGGGGAGCTGCTTCGAACCGCCGAGCTCCACGGGAGTTCGGAGCCCCGATTGGACAAGGTCCGCGACGCCATCGCGAAGCTGGAGAAGCGCCCGAAAGGCCGCGTCGCTCGCAAGGCGGATGCCATCGTGGAACGCCGATCCGCGTTGCCTTCGTTCGATGCGCGCGCTTGGCGGATCGTCGGATCCCTTCCCGCCGAGGCTCCTCTGGTCATGCAAGTCGCCGGCTTGCGGAAGATCCTCAGCGAGTCTCCGCAACACCCGGAGGCGACCGCAGTCGTCCGCGAGTTGCTTCCCGAGGGGCTCGATCCTGGCAAGGATTTTCGGGCCGCGGACTGGCTCGACTTCGTCGTGGCTTCGAAACGATCACCGGTCCAGTTCGTGCCGCAGCCCAAGTCGGAGGCCGAGGCCGATCCGGATCAGGTCAAGCTGGGCCGCGCGCTCCACATGGGCTGGCGCGACGATCTGTTCGGGATCCGCAGCGAGAATCTTCTGATCATCACACCGGTCGCAAGGCCAGCATCGTTGACGCGCTGCCTGTTGACCGGCGAGCTGGTTTGCGAAGCGCTCGAGAGCTACTTCGTCGAGGACGATGAGGCGCGCAACACACGTGATCCGCTCATTCTGTTCCTGTATCCCACCAAGGAGGAATACCTGGAGCAGAGCGCGCAAATCGCGGGCGAGGCCGGTTCCGGTCTGTCGTGGACGTCGGGACATTACGACGGCAACAGCAACGTCTCACGCATCTTCCTGCCCGAGGGGGACGAGGACTTCGAAGCCGTCCTGCACACCTACGCACATGAACTCGCCCATCACTGGATCATGGCGCGCTGCCCGCGCTTCAAGACCGGGGACACGCACGAGCAACGACCGGGTCTACCCGGATATTGGATCGTCGAGGGCTTCGCCTCCATGATCGAAGGCTTCGCGTTCGACACGACGGCATGGACGTGGGATCCCCTCTTCGAGCGAGCCGAACGACTCGACACGGTGGCTTCGGCGGACCCCAAGCAACTGCTGCGATGGAAGCGTGTGTTCCGCACGTCCCGCTTTTCGTTCGAGAAGATCGGAAAGCTCCCTGAAGCGGCCGTCCCGCTCAGCTGGCGGATCGGTTGGAAGAGCCAGCTGTCCGAGACGAACTTCTTCTATGCCCAGTCCGCCGCTGCTTGCACCTATCTGTTCCTCGCCGAGGACGGCCGCCATCGCGAGGCGTTGATCGATTACCTGGTGGACTACTACACCGGGCAGGCCGACGGACTCGACATCGAGGAAGTGTTCGGTATGAGCGCAGACGAACTGGGTGATGCGGCGGAAGCGTTCGCCGCTTCGGTCGTTCACGGTGGCCGCAAGTAGCGCATCGGCCGTTCGTGAGTTCTGGGCCGTAGCCGGGGCCGTAGCCGGGGCCGTAGTGGCGGAGTCCCGCCGCTCACCCCGTCACGCGGTCAACGACGATCGGCTCGCATCCGCACCGCGATCTGCTCGACGCCATCCGGTTGGATGTTGTACATCTCGATCAGCAGCTTGCTCGGCCCCGGAACACGCAACTCGATGCGCCAACCCCAGTCCGGACCCTCGCCGGCGGCGTACGTTCCATTGACGACGATCGCATCCGCAAGGTGATCGCCCGTGAACTGCATCGGCTTGCCGCCGGTGTGCCACGAGTCGGTCAGCGTGGCGCTCACGCCCTCGTCCGAGAACGAACAGGTCATGACGCCCGTCTGCGGTTTGCCCTCGTAGCTCCACGTGTAACGGACCTCGTTCCCTTCGACCTGGGCCGTTCCCTCCGATTCGAGGGGCTTGTTCGGATCCATGAACCACAACAAGTTCGGGCCGATGTAACTGCCGGCGGCTGCGGTGAGGAGCGCGTTGGACGTCTCTTGCGAGCTGGATTCGGTCATGGGCTGGTTCGTGGAATCAGGAGCGATACAAGGTCTCGACTGACAAGCGGCCAAGGCCACTGCCAACAGGGCTGTCGTTCTATGCATGGGGGGCCTCTTGGTTCCCATCATCCAAGAGCGGAGCATCGCCCGCTTGACCGATCTTGCGATTCCGTGATACCGGGGATACTGAGGTCGGGAGACGGAGTCGGGATACGGAGTCGCACACCGCCTGGTGCTTGTCCGCGAGGAAGTGCCGCTGCAGGCGAGCACTGCTTGGCCGGTGCGAGGTGATGGACGTACCGCGGGATACCGAGTTGGGATACCGAGTCGCACACCGCTCGTTGTTCTTCCGCGTGGGGGGGCCGCAGCGAACGAGCACTTCTTGGCCGGTGTGTGGCGGGGGAGGGAACCCAGCGGCCTGGTTTGCTGCGGGACTCCGTCGTGGTGGAACCGCAGGAGGTGTGCGACTCCGTACCGCCGATCCCACGCCCCTGCTGGGGCGGGGATTCCCCAAGTTTCCAGTGCCACGACCCCCCCGGTGCCCAGTCTCGGGCCTAGAATCGCGCCCCGATGGACCGACATCTCTTTCTCCTGATGCCTCCTCATACCTGAGGCACCCCTCTGACCGCCCGTGGCTGTGTGCCGGGTCGAGTCGGGGGGCCGGTCGGTTCCGTGAATGGCGCTCGCTAGCGTCCTCCATCCCCTCGAATCGACGTTTCGGTCCACGCGCCCGGCGGTTGCTCCACCCCCCGCCCTCTTTTCCTGCGCATGGAACTTCATCTTCAACGGGTTCTCCGTGTTGTCCTGGCCACCGCTGTGGCCGCTCCCGCCGCTGCTCAGCAGTGCTATTCCCCCCAGAACCAGTGTTTCAGCTTCGCTCCTCCCGGTGAGGAGGTCGAGCGCGTCGATTCAGGCATCGTCCTGCGTTCCGAGTCGCTCGAGATCACCGGTGACATTCGTTTTCGCGCACGGTTCGCAAGCACCGCGACCGACGCTCCCTACAACGAGAACGACCAGCAGACCACGCGCACGCGGATCCAGCTCAACTACACCGTCAACGAGAACGTCACCGCGTTCGCCGAGTTCAACTTCGCAGAGGTCTGGGCCGGCGCCGAGGGCTACTCGGACGCCCAGCCCGACCCGACCATGAACGGTTTCGCGTCGCGCGAGAACTTCAACGCGATCGGGCAGGCCTACATGCAGCTCGACGATGCCTTCGACATGGACCTGAGCGTCCGCATCGGTCGCAGCAACTACTTCCTGGCCAATGGCATGGTCCTGGGGTCCTGCGACTTCTTGCAGTACTCCGGCGCGTTCACGGGTGCGTGGATCGCGAAGAGCTTCGACGTCGGTGAGGAGGGTCAGGTCGACCTCGAAATCTTCGGGTTCGACAACTACGGACCGCTGCAGTCCCAGCTTCCCGGTGGTGGTGAGCGCTACTACGGTGGCACGGCTCGCTGGACCGTTTCCGAGGACGGCCCCCTGCGCGCAGCCAACGCGTACTACATGGCGGGCACGAACGATGGTGATGTCGCCCGCAACGCTGGAGACGACTGGACCGGCGTCGAGATGGATGGCGCGATCGCCGACGAGTTCGACTGGTTCGCCCAGTTCGCTCACCGCCAGGTCGCAGGCGGCCCCGACGTGTCCGCCAGCAGGGCTCGCATCGAGTACAACCCCGAAGGTGAGAACCGCACCTTGCGTCAGGTCTCCTACACCTTCACCGACTCCGAAGGTGCCCTGCACGTCAACCCCGCGGACTTCAACACCGCAGGCCTGCTCCACCAGTACGGTGGCATCTGGCGCAGCGACCTGCAGACCAACCAGTTGAGCGCGGCGTTCGGCCTTCCCAAAGGGTTCGACGGCACGCTCAGCGCCATCTCCCTGGACCGTCGTGGCGCTGCGATGCAGTTGGGCGACTTCGAGGTCGATGCCCTCCTCGGGAAGACCTTCGATTCGGGTGTGCACTTCGGGTTCGGCTACGGGATCGACAACGACGACCGTCAGGTCGGCTACGTTCAGTTCACCGTCTACTTCTGATCCTGCCACCAGGAACCTTGAACCGAGCGAACCCGAAGGCCGAGGACGTCATGGCCTACGTCGACCTGTGTTGGGGGAACGACTGTGCCAAGTGCAGTCTGGACCTCATCGGGCACGACGCGGTGCTGTCGCTCATGCTCGGCCTCGCGGACGCGCCCTTGTGCGTGGCCTGTATCGCGCAGAGCCTCGGGCGTGACCTCGTTCCGTTCTTGGAGTCCGCGCACCAGAACGTGGCGCGCCTGGCCTGCTATCGAGCAGGTTGGGCGCGCGCGGACAAGCGCCTCGCGTCCGAGGGTCCATGGCCCGAAGATCGAATGCCGTCCACCTTGCGCATGCCGATCGCGGATGCGGAGGAACCTGACGAGTCCGACATGGACGAGACCGATATCGAAGCTGCGCTCGCCGTGCTCCCAGCCCTCGAGGAATGGGACGCCGGCGACCGCGGTTGTGGTGAGTTGGCGCTCGAACTCAAGCTGCGTCTGCGGCGCTTCGAGGACGGGCAACGCTTGCTGCTGACGAGCACCGATCGAGGTGCTCCCGCTGACATTCCCGCCTGGTGCCGCCTGACGGGCAATGCCCTCGTGGCCGTTCAACCGCCACGATTCCTGATCGAGCGACGTTCTCGATCCACCGATTCCACGTCCTGACCACCCCACACCCAAGGCGCCGCCGACGCGGATGCCCACCCATCATGAACAACAAATTCGTCGTTTCGCTCACGTGCGCCAAGGATGACACCGACCGCGCGACCGTCGCTTTCGTCGTCGCCAACGCGGCGCTCGGCTCCGACCAGGACACCGTCGTCTTCCTCAGCACCGAGGCCGTGCGCCTCGCGAACAAAGGCTACGCGGACGATGTGGCCGAAGAGGGATTCGCGCGACTCGCGGACCTGATGTCGAGCTTCGCCGAAGCCGGCGGGCAGATCTACGTCTGCGCGCCCTGTTTCAAGAAGCGCGCGCTCGATGACGGGAACCTGATCGCCGGTGCCGCAGTCGTCGGCGGAGCCAAGCTGGTCGAGTTCATGTCGGGTGGGTGCCCCAGCATCTCCTACTGATCTCCACCGAGCGTCCCATGAGTCAACACCCTTACGCATTCCAGGACAGCTTCGACGGCGGCAGTTTGGACTGCGGCAACGGGCTGCTCCTGCTGATTCGCAAGCACATCGATCCTCTTCGACCCGGCCAGCTGCTCGAGATCCTCTCGGCGGAAGCTTCGGTCGCGGACGATCTGCCGTCGTGGTGTCGACTCACGGGAAACGCTCTGGTTTCGACCCTCCAGGGCGAGGAGTGCCAGAGCTTCCTCGTCTGCAAAGGGCCGTTCGATCCTTCCCGTGTGTCGGTGGCCAGCGAGGAGCGCCCTCCCATGCCGCTGACCCAGGAGGTCACCGAGGTCACGATCCCGGACAGCCTCCCCGAGCCCGCACCGGCCCCCAAGATCGAACCGCTTTCGGTCATGGGGGTCGGGAGTTGGCCTCGACCTCCGTGGCTGCTGCGCGCTCTTCATGAACGCCTCGAAGGTCGCCTCAGCAACGAGGAATTCGATGCCGCGGCCCAGGACTCCGTGCGCCTCGCCATCCAGTCCCAGGAACGGGCCGGCGTCGACGTGGTCACCGACGGGGAGCAGCGTCGGGACAACTACGCGAGCTTCGTGGGGGGGCTGCTCGACAACTGTCAGCTCATTCCGCTCACCGACCTCCTGCCCTACGTCGACCATCCGGAGGAGTTCAAGCAGGAGCTCGATTCCCTCGACGTGCCCGCGAGCGAAGTGCGCCACCCCGCGGTCTTCGGACCGCTGGGTCGCAGCCGTCCGCTCGCGGTCCACGAGGTCGAGTTCGCGCGCACGCTCACCGACCGGCCCATCAAGGTCGCGCTGCCGGGCCCGTACCTGCTTGTGCGAACGATGTGGATGGAGTGCATCTCGGACCGTGCCTACGCGGACCGCGAGGCGTTGGCCAAAGACGTCGTCCGCGTGCTGCGCGAGGAGCTGCACCACCTGCTCGCGGCCGGCGCAGCCCTCGTGCAGTTCGATGAACCCGTCCTGACCGAGGTTGCCCACGGCGCCCAAGGTGACGGAGGGCGGAGCTTCATGTGCGGCGCCCTCGGCGAGCGCGGCGAGACGCAACAGGAGCTCGAGTTCGCGACCGACCTCCTCTGCCAAGTCATGCGGGGTCTCCCCGCCGACCGGCTCGCGCTCCACGTGTGCCGCGGCAACTGGTCCCGTGACGAGAGCGTGGCCCTCTCCGGTGACTATGCACCTCTCTTGAACCTGCTCGAGCGCGTCCCCGCGGAGACCCTGGTGCTCGAACTCTGCACGCCGCGTGCGGGCGACGAATCGCTCCTGCGTTCGCTCCCCGAGACCAAGCGGATCGGCGTCGGCGTCGTGAATCAGAAGCACGCGCGCATCGAGAGCGTGGACGAGATCGGCGCCAAGGTCCTGCGTGCGATCCATCTCTTCGGAGCCGACCGTGTCCTCTTGAACCCGGACTGCGGCTTCGCGACGTTCGCCGACAACCCCATCACTGCGGCGGACGTGGCCGAACGCAAGCTGGCGGCCATGGTCGAGGCCAGCCGCCGACTGCGCAAAGGGTGAGCGGCGAATCGGGCGTGTTGCGCAACGGGTGATCCGTGACCGCGATGCGGATCGTGCGATTCCGCAGCCTTTTTCTCAGAACAAGAGCTCGCCGGGCATGCTTGCCGACTGGCGAACCCAGCTGATCAGCGACTTGACGTCCAGGTCATCGCCTTCGTGGATGTGAAGGTAGCGAACGTTCTCCTGCTTGGACGCGATCGGAGGTGCGGGGCGCAGCGAACCGCCGCACAGGAACGACAGCTTGACGTACTTCGTGAAGCAGTGGAATCCGAGGAACCAGCCTTGGCTTTCGATGCCGTAGAACGGCGTGTTCCACCGCACGGCCTTGCGTACGTTCGGTGCGGCCTCGACGATGAGAGCATCGAGCTGCACTCCCACGTCACGTTTCCAGCCCGGCATCGCTGCGATGTAGGCTTGGACCGGAGCGTTGCCGTCGGCCTTGGGGATCTGTGGGTTTCCGCCCGAAAGGAGCTTGGGGGTCGTATCGTCCCCGGGTTTCTTCTTCGCGGTCATCGTGCGAAGCATCGTACATCGCGCGCGCGGAACCAGCGTTGCGGTCGAACAGCCGACTGCGCAGCGGCCGAGCGGCCGTGGTGCGCAGCGCCCTGACCTGCCGATCGAGCTACGGGAAGCCCGACTAGGCTCCGGCTCGGACCGCGAGCCAGAGTCCTCCGCCCAACGCCGCTCCCACAGCCAGGATCGCGGCCGGGCTCTCGACGAATCCGGGATAGGCCATCATCGCCATGCCCGCCACCAGATGCGGGATCCGCGCCTCCTTCTTGCCGTACATGAAGAAGCCGAGACCGACCGTGCTGACCAGCATGCCGGCGAACAACCAGGTCGGGTTCGAGAAGGACTCCATGATCTCTTCATCGACGGGATCGCTCGAAGGACGCGAACGGACTTGTTCCCTTTGCCGGAATGGCCTGGAACGAGACGCGGGCACGCTCGCCCTGTGCGCTGCGACGTGGTCGTGGGGGACCGATCATGGGTGTGCCCACGCATCGCGGTTCACCTGGACTCGGTCCGCAAGCCGTTCGCATTCGGGCCGAACGGGCGCAGGGTCGAGAAAGGTGCAGCACCCACCACACGCTTGCGAGCAAGAATGCGGTGGGTGTGCGACCCCAGTCCCCGACTGTCTGTCTCGAAGGTCGGGCGACTTCGTCTCGGGACCCCCGCGCCCGATCCTCAGTCCCTCGTCTCGTTCAGAAGCTGAACGTCGTCCCGATGTACCCGTACACCGAGTCCCCCTGGTCCGTGGCGTTCGGAGCGCGGTCGACGAAGCTGCCGGCGGCGAAGTACGCGACTCCGCACTCGAGCCTCAGGTTCTTCGGAGCGATGTCCCAGCGCAGGCGGAACTCCGCCATCGATCCGAGGCTGCTGCCTGCCGCTCCCGACGGATCGGAGAGCCCGCTCGTCGTCCACGCATCCTTGTCCGAGGCCAACCGGTAGACGCGGTACGCCACCATCAGGTTGGTGTCGGACGTGGGGTCCACCGAGAATCGCACGCCCGGTGTCACCAGGTTCGATCGTGCGAACGCACCGAAGATCCCCGTAGGACCGAACTCGAAGCGGCGCGCGCCGTACAGCGTGTCGAAGCGGTTGTTGTCGCCGTCCGTGGGATCGGAGTCGCCACTGGCGTAGTCGAACAGCAACGTCACGGTGGGGCGGCTCTCGCCTTCGAAGCGGCGCCCGACGGACATGTGCAGGAATCCAGCGAGGTGGTCGAGGTCCGTGGTGTTCGCCGGGTTCGTGCTCGAGCGCGACTCCCCGAACTGGACCGCAGCCTCGATCGTGGAGTGATACTTGCCGACCGCCGGTTCGCGGTTGAGGCGCGAACCCAGCGTCCACAGCTTGCGGTTCCGCGTGGCCAGGTCGGGCGCGTCGGTCTCGTCGAGACCGAACAGGTAGACCTCGAGATCCGAGCTGCCGATCACGTCCTCCATCGACCCGAACAGGCCCACGAGCTGGACCTCCTCGAACTCGTCGTCGGCGGCTTGTTCGTTGTCGTGCACCAAGCTCGCTTGGCGGGGAAGTCGCTGCACCGGCATGAACCAGAACGCCTCCCACGTCTCACCGCTTCCGGTGTCCCAAAGTCCATGCACGCCCGTGAACGCGTTGATCGTGTTCCGGAACCGGTTGCGCGCGACGAACCTTCGGCTGCCGAGATCGAGGGTCCGGCGACCGACGGTGAAGGTCAGTTCGTCGTCCGGATGGATCACGCCCTTGCTCGTGTGAGCCACGGAGATCTGCTGGAGTTCCACGGCATTCACCGTCGAGGTGTTCAGGACGGCGTCGTCGGGCGCGTCGAGTTGCCGGGAGTCCAGGATCTCGACGGTCCCGGTCCAGGCGTCATGCACCGCACGTGCCCGGAGCGATGTACGCAGCGCGAAGATGTGACCATGCTCACGGCCGTTGAGCTGGAAGCGGCCATCGTGACTCTCGTAGCGCGTGCGCTGGTGCCCGTCGATGGTCAGCCAGTCGGGCGTTCCGAGAGCGTCGTCGAGCCGCCAAGGACCGTTGTCCTCGGCGGAGGACCAGAAGGAGAGACTCGACGTCGTTCCGGGTGCGGAGGTGGTCTTGCCTGGATCCGGTTCGGCCTCGACGGACGGTGCTTCCACGGGCACGGGATCGCTCGGGATCGGGTCGGCGAGAGGCCCGGCCATCAGCGCCGGCATCGTGCCGATCGACTGGAGGAGAAGGAGGGAGATCATGTTCTGGGGGGGGATGGAAGGGGATCGAACGAGGAGATCAGTCGCGATACGCCGCGTGGCAGTCCGCACAGCTCTTGGCCACCTGGTCGTAGGCCTTGCCCGCCATGTTCCTCCAGGTCGTCTCGTTCTCACCCTCCTGCGAGCAGAGCGAGAGGGCTCGGACCAAGGTCTCGGAGCCCTCCACGCCGCTGCGCAACCAGATGCGGAAGTCGTCCGCCCAGGCCTCGGTCGACTTCAAGTCTTCACACGCGGTGAAGACTTGATGCAACTGCGTCGCTTCCTGAAGCGGATCCACGTCCGGATGTTCCGGATCCACCGCCCAGCCACGGGCCTTCGAGGCCTTCACGATGTCCCACTTGCGCGTCATCTCGATCATGCCGGCGCGCATGCCATCGAAGGAGTGGGCGGGGCTGAAGTCGAAGTCGTTGGCTCGCGATTCCTCGGGCGTCGGAATGTGTGCGGTCGCCACCGTGGAATACAGCCCTTCGTACTTGGACGACGTGGCGCACCACTGGCGCATCTCCGCGATCGCTTGATCGCGCGGAACGCCATCCAGGACGACGCGCCCGATGGCCGCCGCGGCCGGTCCGCGGTGCTTGCCGTGGAAGCAATGGACGTAGAACGGACCCTCGAGCTCGCGGAACGTCTTCGAGATCTCGAGCAGCTCTTCGCGATCGATGCCCGAGTACTGGATCGGCACATGGACGTAGCGCATGCCGAGCGCCTCGGCCGTGGCCGCATCCGGCACCTTGCCGTCCACCGACAGGATCGTCTTGACGCCCCAGTTCGCCAGGCGCTCGAGGGCCTCCGGGTCAGCCGGTTCCGCGCCCGAGATGATGCCGTCGCTCAGCTTGAAGACGTGGTGCAGGCCAGCTTCTTCCGCGGGCTTGACCGGGGGCAGCTGGACCTTGGCGGCGGCCTCGTAGCTCGTACCTTCGAGCAGCAGGGGCGGTGAGGAGTCGGCGAGGTCCGGCTGATCGTGTTCGGCGGTCGAACTGCTGCACGCAGCGAGAGCGATCGAGAGTACGAGGGCGAGTGCGTGCGGAGCGAATGCGGGAGCGGTCATGGGCGAAGCGTGTGGAAAAGGGAATGTCCCCTCCCTAGGCAAGGCGCGTGCCAATCGGGGTCACGGGCGTGGTGGCCGCCCCTCAGCCGGGGCGGCGTTACCCGGGCGTAACGGCTTTGCGTGTTCCTGGGCTCGATTGCCCCCAAGCCTGTCCGCCATGCCGAGGACGAGCACGTCCCGCGACGAGGGCGCGGAATCAGGCCTCCCGAACTGCCCTTCCACAGACAACTCATCCGGCGGACCTGGGGTCCACCGATGGTGCGCGGGGGAGCCGACCCATCCTCGAGGTCCGAGCCGGCTCCCGCTCGACGCGTTCAGAACGAATAGCTGAACTGGATGTACCCGAAGGTCGCGTCGTCCGAAGGGCCGCTCGACTCGAGCGCATCGCCCGCATAGAACTGGCTGACGCCCACCTGCGTCGTCATCCGTTGGTCGTGGCGCCACGTCGCGGTCGCGTCGACCTCCCAGCCGATCCAGCTGGAATCGAACGAACCGGGCGCACGCACGATGCCACCGCCCGCGTTGTAGATCGCGTCGTCCTTGCTGAACAACCAGAAGGAGTGACCGCCCAAGGTCAGGGACAACTTCTTCGCGGGCTTCCAGGTGGCACCGAGGCTCGTGTCGAAGATGTTCTGGCGACCGATGGCGTCGATGTAGCCGAAGTAGGCGTGACCCAAGGGGTAGAGCTGGTCGAAGGTCCCGACGCTGCCTCCAGGATTGTCGTCACCGCTGGCCGCATCCACACCGGCCCAGTACCGCGTCGAACCGCCGTCGGGGCGGTACCCGAACTGGGACGCGATGGACCAGGCTCGCACGTCCTCGCTGCCGACCTCACCGAGCTGATAGGCGACCTCGACCTCACTGTCCGTCGTTGTGTTCTTCCCTTGGTACCAACGCAGTCCGAAGGTCTGACGCTGCGCGGCTCCGGCCGTTCCGTTGTACATGGCGGTCCGGCGTTGGTTGCCCAACCAGTAGAGGTCCTTGCCCCCGCCTTCGGTCTTGGTCTGCGCGTAGACGCCGTAGAGAAGCTCGTGCGTGTCCGCTTCGTTCAGATCGGTGCGGTCCACGGGGACGAACGCGGTCGCGAGGGCCGTGACGTCCCATGCTCCGTGCGTCTGCGAGGCCGTGATTCCGTCCCATGCGCGAAGCGCGTTGCCCCAGGGCAGCGGACTGACGAGGCGATTGGCGCCGAAGGACATCATCTGCCTCCCGATGCGCAGGTTCAGGGGGCTCTCCCCGGTTCCAGGCACCTTCCAATCGACGAAGGCCTGCTGCAGATCGAGCGTGTCGAAGTCGAGCGTCCGGCGGCCTCCGGGGAGATCGCGGTCGGTGGCTTGAGCGGTCTTGATCTCGCCGAAGACGCGCACGTCGTCGCCCACGTGGAGGTCGGCGTGGACCCGCGCCCGCGTCAGAATGAAGTCGTCGTCGTGACTGATGCCGGGGGGCGCTCCGAAGTTGAAGTTGTTCCAGTTCTCGAAGCGGGTGACCAGTCGACCACCGATGCTCACCCAGATGTCGCCGTCCTCCGACAGCGAGATGTACTTGAGCGAGTCGAGGCCCGACCTGGGTTCATCGGAGTCGGCCAGGAACGACCAATCCTCGTTCTGCCGCAAGAACTGGAACTTGGGAGGTCCTTGGGGAGGCGCGTCCTGGGCGGACGCCACCGTCGCAAGGGTGAGGAGGGACAGGGGGAGGGTTCGAAGGAGGAGTGAGGAGATCATGATGGCAAGCTCGAGTCGAGTCGTTCGTAGGCGCGTCGTTGCATGACGGTCTTGACCCAGAGGAACGCGATGAGAAGGAAGGGAGTGAGGAACCACAGGAGGTCGATCCGGCCGATACCCGGCGGAGTGACATCGACTTCCGTGGAGAGCTCGAACACGGATGGCCCGTCCTCGATCTCGAAGCGAACGCGCCAGGGACCTCGCGCGTCGAAGTTCGCGTGGATCACGCGTTGGAAAGGCTCGTCAGGCTCCGCGAGTTCCGCCAGATGGCGCACCGCGGGAAGACGTTCGTCCGTCGGTTGGACCCACGCGGCGACGACCGGCAGGTCGGGCAGGTTCGGGTTCTCCTCCGGCAGGTAGAGATAGAACGTGCCGATGCCGACATCGGGGTCCGCCCAGACCGACAAGGTGCAATCACCGAACGGCTCGTCGACCAGAATGGGGTAAGGCGGCCCGTCATGCGGAATCACCGGCAGGAGCAGAAGCCCCACGGGCAAGGAGAGCATCACAGGAACGTCCCCCGCATCTCCATCGGCTGCGACATCAGCCAGACGGCGGCGACGAAGATCACCAGGTGAAGCGCTGCCCACGGCGCGAAGCCCTTGGTCGATTCACGTTCCTGGCCGA
>JAJDEX010000580.1 GCA_029259575.1 Planctomycetota bacterium
CGATCTGGAAGCGATCGGCGAACCTGGGTTGTTCCTGGCCGGCGAGGTCACCGCTCATGCGTTGATCAAGACCGCGATCGAGCACGGCACGCGCGTCGCCGCGACTATCGCACAACGACGAATGTCGCCGGCACTCCCGAGCGCGGCCGTCCTGCAACCTCACGGTCTGGCGTCGGTCGGTGAACTGCCCTCGAGCGACGTGCTCGACCTGTGCGTCGTCGGCGCTGGCCCCGCAGGACTGGCGTGTTCGCTGGAAGCCACCCGCAACGGATTGAGCTTCGTCACGCTCGAACAACAAGCCACCGTCGGCGGAACGGTCGCGCAGTACCCGCGTGCGAAGCTGGTGCTGAGCGAACCGGTCGACCTGCCCTTGCACGGCCGCCTGAGCCGCAACGCGTACACGAAGGAAGACCTGATCGCGTTGTGGGACGGCATCGTCCAGGAACACCAGCTGCCGATATTGGGCGGACAGACGTTCGAGGGCCTGGAACGCGACGCCGACGGCTTGTTCCTCGTCCGCACGCAGGATCGGTTCGTGCGCGCGCGCAACGTGTGCATGGCGCTGGGCCGTCGCGGCACGCCGCGGCACCTGGGCGTTCCCGGCGAAGACCTGCCCAAGGTCGCGAATCACATGCTGGATGCGTCCAGCGTGACGGGCCGACGCGTGCTCGTGGTGGGGGGCGGCGATGCGGCGATCGAGGCGGCCCTCGGCCTGGCCGAACAGCCGGGCAACGAGGTCACTCTGTCCTATCGCAAGCAGGCCTTCTTCCGCATCCGCTCGCGCAACGACCAGCGCTTGCGCGACGCGGCCCAGGACGGACGCATCAGGCTGTTGCTCCAGAGCGAGGTCACCGCGATCCATCCGGACGCCGTCGAGCTGGCCGTGGTGGACGGCGCCGGCATCCAGAAGCTGAGCCTGCCGAACGATGACGTCTTCATCATGATCGGCGGCACGCCCCCGGTCGCCACGTTGCAAGCCGCGGGCGTCTCGTTCGATCCCGGCCTGCGTCCGCCGGCTCGAGCGATCGAGGAACGCGGTACGGGATTGCTGCCTGCGCTGGTCGTGGCCTTCGCGATGAGCCTGGCCGCGTTGGTCTGGTGCCTCCTGCACCTGGACTACTACGGCATGCCCGTGTCCTTGCGACCGACGCATCCCGATCACCACGCCCTGCGTCCGGGGCGCGGCCTGGGCCTCGGCTTCGGCATCGGTTCCGCGGCGCTGATCGTGGTCAATCTGCTCTACCTCGCCCGGCGCTCGCCGAAGTGGAAGCTGCGCCTGGGATCGCTGCGCGGTTGGATGACAGTCCACGTCGCCACCGGCATTCTCGCGTTCCTGGGTGCTTGTCTGCACAGCGCGATGGCGCCGCGCAGCGCTTCGGGTGGCTACGCGATGTGGGGGCTGGCGGTGCTGCTCCTGACAGGAGCGATCGGTCGCTACGTCTACGCCTGGATCCCGCGCGCGGCGAACGGGCGTGAACTGCGCTTGGACGAGGTCAAGGCGACCCTGGCCGAGCACGTGGACGATCAGGACGCGGACGACAGCTTCGAGGCGCGCGCCCAACGCGCAGTCCTGGAGGTCGTGGCCCGACGCCCATGGCGCCGGGGCTTCTTCGGTCGCGTCGCATCGTGGTTGGGTGGCCAGCGTGACCTGCGCCGCTTGATGTTCGAACTGCGGGCCGAGGGCGTTTCCGCGGGGCGCTCCAGGACCGAGGTCGGACGCACGCAACGACTGGCTCGCCGCGCCCATCACGAGGCCACGGCGATCGCGCACTTCGAAGACCTGCGGGCCGTGTTGTCGACGTGGCGTTACCTGCATCGTTGGATCGCCGTTCTGATGGTGGTGTTCCTCGTGCAGCACATCGTGAGCGCGCTGTTCTACGGAAGCTCGTTCGGAGGCGGAGCGCGATGAAGCTGCGCAACCCGAGCGTTTGGATCACCGCGGTGACCGGCATCGCCATCTTGGGCGTCGGCGTCGTGCAAGGTGCACGGGAGGCGCCGGGTCCCTTGACCTCGGTCCACGGTTCGGTCGCCGAGCTGGCCGGTGATCGCAGCTGTTCCGCATGCCACGGCGGTTGGACCAGCACCATGGCGCAGTCCTGCCTCGAGTGTCATCCGTCCGTCGAAGGGCAGTTGGATCACGACCACGGATTCCACGGTGGGCTCGATCCCGAGCAGGCCGAGGGCTGCGGCTTGTGCCACGCGGAGCACCACGGCGCGAACTTCGCCATGGTGGGCGAGCAGAGCTTCACGCTGGCTGGCTTCCAGGGGCGTGCCGGGTTCGATCACAACCACGTCGATTTCGCGATGGATGGCGCGCACCTCGAAGAGGCCTGCGATGCCTGCCATGTCTACGCCGACTTCCAGGTGTTGCCCGACGGCGAGCAGCGATATGGCGGACTCAGTCGTGATTGCGCGACGTGCCACGAGGATCCGCACGAGGGCAGCTACGTGCGCGCTTGCGCGGATTGCCACACGCAGACCTCGTTCGATTCCCTGATCGCGGTGAACCACGAGCAACACTTGCCCCTGATCGGAGCGCACGCGGACGTGGCTTGCTCGACGTGCCACGAGGCCGACGGCTCGCACGGACTCGCAGCGATCGTCCGCAAGGCCGACGCGCCGCCCGCCCGTGGATGCGCGGATTGTCACGACGTGCCGCACGCTTCGACGTTCCTGCGGCGCATCGCGAACCAGACGCACACGACGGTCGCGACCAGTTGCGCCGAGTGCCACAGGGCCGAGCACCTGAACTTCGCGGACGACGCCGCGGCCATGAGCGCGAACTTCCATCGCGCCTCCGGGTTCGATCTGGATGCACCGCACACCGACCTGGACTGCGCGGCCTGTCACGGCGACGCTCACCTGGACTTCTCCGAACGGTTCCCCGGACGCAAGGCGAACCAGTGCGTCGCGTGTCATGAGGACCCGCACGATGGGCAGTTCGACGCGTCTGCCTTGGCGCCGAACGGTTGCGTCGACTGCCACGAGACCACGCACTTCGCGCCGCACGCCTTCACGCTGGACGATCACGATGCGACCTCGATGCCGCTCGTTGGAAGTCACGTTCAAGTTGACTGTCACTCCTGTCACGGCGCCGACGCGGCGGGGACGCGCGCGTTCCACGGCGTCGACTCGAGCTGCGAGGCCTGTCACGACGACGCGCACGCCGGGCACTTCCTGTCCAGGCAGGCCGAGAGCGAGCCGCACCCGGAAGGTTCATGCGCCGTGTGTCATCAGCCGACGACGTTCGCGCAGGTGCTGGGCTTCGACCACACGCGCTGGACCGGGTTCCCGATCCATGGTGCGCACGAGCAAGCGGATTGTGAGTCGTGCCACCCGCGCAGTGATGCCGCGGATGCCCTGGGTCGCAGGTTCGGTCGCGTGGAAGAGCACTTCGGAGCGTTCCATGGTGACCTGGACACGTCCTGCGTCACCTGTCACGCCGATCCGCATGGGGGCGGCTTCGACGGTCCCGGCAAACCGCGCCAAGTGGAAGGGCGCCGCGGCTGCGTGCGCTGTCACAGCGAGTCCTCGTTCCGTTCCCTGACCGTCGATTTCCATCACGGACGTTGGACCGGTTTCCCTTTGGACGGCGCCCACGCGCAAGCGGACTGCGCGACCTGTCACGCGCCTCTGAACCAGGCGGACGCGAACGGTCGGACCTGGTCGGCGGCTGCCGGTTCCGCGTGCGCCGATTGCCACGCCGATCCCCATCAGGCGCAGTTCTTGGTCGACGGCTCGACCGACTGTGCCAAGTGCCACGCCGCGGGACTGAACTTCCGCGAGTTGGTTTTCGATCACGACCTGGACGCGCGCTTTCCGTTGGAAGGCGCGCACGAGGACGTTGCTTGTGCGGCCTGCCATTCGACCGAGCCGGTCGAGCCGGCCATGGAGTCGGCGCTCGAGCGCGTGACCTTCGTTCGCTATCGCCCGCTGCAACGGGAATGCGTCGACTGTCACGGGGTGAACAAGGAAGCGCTGCGGTTGCGCCGAAGGAAGAAGTGAGGGGAACGATGGTGAAGACCTACAAGAACGGTTGGCGCGCGCTCGGAGTCGCGAGCTTGGCACTGGCCGGCGCGAGCCGGGCGGTCGCGAGAACGCCTCAGGACGGCGACGGTGCGAAGCAATCTCCGCCGCAGACCCAGGTCGCGGACGACGTCCTCGAGTGCCGCGTCATCAGCGTGACGCCCGGGGTCAGCCTCGAGGTCGACCGCGGTGAGCGCGATCGAATCGAGGTTGGCGACCCCGTGCTGCTCCGGCCCCGGGACGGCGCCACCATGCACGGTCGCGTGCTGCGTGTGCTCGAGCGCTCGGCGATCGTCGAGTTGATCGATCCGCGCGCCGTGGTGTCGACGGGCACGCGCGGTGAAGTGCGCGTTCCGGGCGATCGGGCACGCGTCGTGGATCCGAATCCGCGTACCGTGCCGGCTCCGGGATCCGGCGCCGCAGCGGTTGATCCGGACGCCACTCCCGTTCCCGACCACGAGCCCTGGACCAACCCCGATCTGGACTGGATGCCGGACATGGCGCTCCTCTCCGACGTGGGCGTGGGTCGACCCGAGCAGCGCGAGCGACGGGTGCAGGGACGCATCTACATGTTCAGCGACTCCCTGCGCTCGACCGACGGTGGCCGTGACGACAGGTTCACGCGGCTCGGGACCGATCTCGAGTGGTCGAACCCGTTCGGCCGTGGCGGGCGTTTGCAGTTGGACGGCGAGTTCAACGACAGCTCGATCCACAGTTTCACCAACGACGACGAGAGCGACCGGAAACTGCGCGTCGACCGGGCGTCCTACGCCTGGGGTGGCACGCGCTTCGATCCTCGCCGCTACGAGTTCGGCCGCTTCCTGCAACACGGAATGCCGGAGTTCGGCCTCGTGGACGGCGCGGAGATCACGCAGAGGCGCGAGGACGGTCTGCGTTACGGCGCGAGTCTGGGTCGCATGCCGGAACCGACGGGCGACCAGGACGCGACCGACGACTTCCAGGCCGCGGCTTGGTTGGGTTGGTCGAAGGACGAGTCCGAACGCACCGCCGCGAGAGTCGGATACCAGAAGACGTTCCACAACGGCAACTCGGACCGCGACCTGTTCGTGATTCAAGCCCATCACCTGCCCCGCGACGGGTGGTCCACCCAGGGCACCGCCTGGATCGACGTGTATCAGGGCCGAGACGTGAACAAGACCCGCGACGTGGAAGTCACGCAGGCGTTGCTGCACACGAGTCGGCGCTGGCGCAACCAGGGGTTGGACGTGTCCTTCCGTCAGTTGCGCTTCCCCGATCTCCTGCGGAACGAGTTTCCGGCGGCGGGCAACGAGCCGATCTTCGACGATCACACGGAACGACTGTCGGCGTCCGGTTGGCGCAACGTGTCCAACGGTCGACGGGCACGGCTGATCGTGGGGGCCTGGCAGGATCAGGACGACTCGGGCGCGGACGCCGAACTGAGCCTGCAACACTCGGACATTTGGCTCGAGGGCGGTGACGCTTACACCAGCCTGTACGCCTCGCGCGGCAAGTTCAGCACGGCGACCGGGATCCGCGTCGGGCTCGGCCGTTCTTCGGACGGAGGGCGTTGGGACGTCTTCTACGACGTTTCCATCCGACAGCTCAAGGGATTCGACGCGGCGAACGATGATCTGGTGCAGCACCGATTGCGCGGAAGCCGGTCGATGTACACGGCAGGTGGTTGGAACCTGTCCGTCTACGG